>JAICUO010000123.1 GCA_025935815.1 Streptosporangiaceae bacterium | reverse complement strand
TGGCGCAGAAGGTTCAGACGCTGTTCATCGACGACATCGACGGCGGTGAGGCCGAGGGTACCGTCCGCTTCGCGCTGGACGGCGCCGACTACGAGATCGACCTCAGCGCAAAGCATGGCGATGAGCTCCGCGACAGCCTGAGGAATTACATCGCCCACGCCCGCAAGGTCGGCGGCGGCGCCCGCCGCGGCGGCGCCCGCGGCGTCCGCAAGCCCAGTTCCATTGACACCGTTGCCGTCCGCGCGTGGGCGCGGGAGAACGGCTTCGACATCAAGGAGCGCGGCCGGGTTCCCGCTGAGGTCGTCGCCAAGTACCGCCAGGCCACCGGGCAGTAATGCCGGCTCAGCCGCCCGCCCGGCACGTATTCACCTCCGGCCGGGCGGGTGGCCTGGCGGCCGATCATCTCAGGTGACCGCCCGGCAGTAAGATCGCGGCGTGCCCGACATTACCTATACAGCCCCCGCGGGGCCGTTGCCTGGCTATCTCGCGGTGCCAGCGGGCAATGGCCCGTGGCCGGGGGTTGTCGTCGTCCAAGACGGGTTCGGGATGACCGTCGACCTTCGGCGGATCGCCGACCGGTTCGCCGCCCACGGCTACCTGGCGCTCGCCCCGGCGCTGTACCAGCGGGGCTTCAAGGCAGGCTGCGTGGTCCGCACGTTCCGGTCGTTCTTCACCGGGAGCGGCCCGGCGGTGGACGACCTCGTCGCCGCCCGCGACTACCTGGCGGCCGATGACCAGTGCACCGGCAAGGTGGGCTCGGCCGGGTTCTGCCTCGGCGGCGGGTTCTGCCTGCTGCTCGCACCGCGCGGGATTTTCGACGCGACGGCGCCCAACTACGGACTGCTCCCCAAAGAGCTGACCGCATTGCGCCAGTCATGCCCGATGGTGGCCAGCTACGGCGCGGGCGACCGCCAGCTGGCTGGCGCGGCGGCCCGGCTCGAGGCGGTGCTGGCCGAGGGCGGGGTGCCGCACGACGTCAAGGAGTACCCGGGAGCCGGCCACGGCTTCATGAACGACTGGGGCACCCCGCGCCCGCTGCGGATCGTCGAGCGCGTCGCCCGGCTCAGCTACTGCGAGCCGCAGGCCGAGGACGCCTGGCGGCGCATCCTCGCCTTCTTCGGCGAGCACCTGGCCTGACCCGGCCTCGACGCGCTCAGCGGCCGTGAGCTTAAGGTTCTGACGTGCGTCATGGAGCTGGTGACCCAGCTGACCAGCGATACTCACGGTTAACGGCACTGCGCGCGGGTAGCTGCGAGATCGTCCGATTACAGGGAGGAATTCGTGGCTACCTGGGCGTGGATCCTGATCATCGTGGTGCTGATCGCCCTGGGCGTGCTGGCGCTGCGCCAGCGCCGGGCGGCGGCGCTGCGGCGGCGCTTTGGCCCGGAATACGAGCGGGCGGTAGAGGTCCAGGAGGACCGGCGGGCGGCCGAGGCCGAGTTGCGGGAGCGCGAGAAGCAGCACGCCCTGCTGGACATCAGGCCGCTGCCCGAGGACACGCGGGAGCGGTTCGCCCTCGAGTGGCTCGACCTGCAGGAGCACTTCGTCGATGAGCCTTCGGACGCGGTCATGGCCGCGGACCGGCTCGTCTACATCGTCATGGACGCGCGCGGCTACCCCATGGGGGATTTCGACACGCAGGCGGGACTCGTGTCGGTCGACCACCCGCAGGTGGTGGAGAACTACCGGATCGCGCACGGCATTCACGGGCGGGCGCTGGCCCGGCAGGCGAGCACCGAAGACCTGCGCGAGGCGCTGCTGCGCTACCGCTCACTGTTCGACGAGTTGCTGCGGGCCAGCGACGACGAGGCCGCCCAGCGCTGACGAGCCTTACTGGCCGGGCCGGATGTGTGGCAGGCGTGCCGGGAGGTGATCCCGGCGGGGAGCGTGTGGAACCGACCCTCGGTCAGGCATGGACGCCTGCACTTTGCCAAAACTCCCAGCATGGCGCATCGTTAGAACCACGCAACGAATGACCCGATCGTCGCGATATGGGAAGTCTGACCGGTGGTGCGAGCATATGGCTGGAACAAACGAGGTTGCGCGTCCGCGCGGTGACCAATGGCGCCCAGCGGCTGGCTGGGCTTCTTCTCGGCCTGGCCGAACGGCTCGGAGGCCGCGCGGCAGGCGTCATCGAGATCGCATTGCCGCTCTCGCAGGACCAACTGGCCAGCCTGGCCGGGACTTCGCGGGCTACCGTCGCGCGCGCACTCAACGACTGGCGTAAACGTGGCCTGATTCGAACTGGCCAACGCCGTATTACGCTCATCGACGTGGCTGCCCTCCGCGGGGTCGCTGGTCCAGCACGGGCAGAACCGTCAAGAGGCATCGCAGCATTCAGCACTGTGGAATGATTACATATGACGAACGTGCCAATCTATGTAGCAGTGATTACAGCGGCCGCAGGCATCATAGGCGCAGCGATTCCCCAGGTCACCACGCTAATCCGTGATGTGCGCCAGGCTGAGCGGGATCGGCGTGAACGGTCCACGGGGGCAATCCGAGATGCGTGTATCGAATTGTTGCGGGCCGGCGGTGAGCTGCACATCCTGGTGGCGAGCCTGAGCAATTATCGCGGAGACACTAGCGGGATGCGGGCACGGGTGGACCAGGTGCGAAGCCAGGCCGAGGCTACCCGACTATATGCCGCGAGCGTCGGCCTGCAGGCACCCGACAGCCTGACCGGTCCGGCCGAGAAGATGGCTATCGCGGCGAGCGGCCTCGCTGACGAAGTCGTACGCAACACCGACGTGGATCAGGGGGTCACCGTCGGCAATCCGGATACCAGTGAGCTCAGTGACTGCATCAAGAACTTCCGCGACGAGGCGCGGAAGTACTTCCGCAGCCTAACTTTGGACGAGAATTTCCGGGCTTATGGCCGGCGAGCTGCAGTGCGACCTCTCGATGGTAAGCCGGAAGCATTGGATCGGTAGCGTCCACCGCGCGGCGGGCAAGCTCCGCGGCGGCGTCCTCGTAGCCGCCAAGCGCCTTGGCCTTCGCGGCGTAAAGGAGCACGGCGCCGTTGCGCGGCGCTTCGGCAACGGCGTCGTCAACGTCCTCGTTCGACCGGGGCCGATCGCCAAGCCTAGCCAGCGCCAGCCCGCGGGCCGCTCGGGTCGATGGCCTTTCCTGGAGCGTCACCCGGCTAAGGTCCAGCATGGCCTTCTTAGCGTCGCCGAGCTCGGCCAGAATCTCACCGCGTGCGCGCAATGCCACCGAATTGCCGCCGTCCAGACCCAGGACCGTGGTAAGGACGGCCACCGCGGCGCGGCTCTCGCCGAGTCGCCACAGCGCGCGGGCGAGACCCGTTTGGAGGACGGGATCGCGAGGCTCCCGGTCGATTGCGGCCCGGAATTCGCTAACGGCGTCGTCGAGCAGCTCTTGCTCCACCAGCGTCTGTCCGACGGCGGCGAGCTGGCTGGCGACCGCCGGGGTGTCGTGTGCGGCATCGAAGAGACGGGCGGCGGATCGGTAGTGGCTCTCTGCCTCCTTGGGCTGATCGCGCTCGGTCGCGATGTTCCCCAGCAGCGACTGGACCTGGGCACGCAGCCGCAGGTCGGCATCGGAGGAGGTGCGCAGCACGGCCTGGGCGTACCGGTCCGCGGCGTCGACCTCGCCCCGGGTAAAGGCCCGCTCGGCGTCGGATAGGTAATCCGGCGCGCTCGTGGCCGGCGGCAGCTCGTCGGCCGCGATGAGCAAGGGGTCGATCAGGCGGGCGGTCAGCAGCTCATACCACCGGGACCCGGACCTCGGCTTGGCCGACAGCAGATGCTGGTCCTCCAGGGCCCGGGCCACGGCATTCGGCAGGCCGGCCGTGGCCGCGGGTCCCTCATAGGCGGTTCCCAGCATGCCCTGCTCGGTGACGAAGGTGTCGACTACCCAGGAACGGAGCCTGGCCACTGGTAGGTCGTGGTCGTCGGCGACGGAGGCGATGACTTGGCCGCAATGCTCGGCGAGCGCCTTGTCCGTGTCCGCGAATACGCGTATATCGCGTGGCGTGATCTGAACGGTGCCCGAAGGCAGCGAGTCCCAGAGCCGCGCGCAGGTGACCTGGAGCAGGGATGGCTCGACATGGTCGCTGGTGATGTGCCGTTCCTTGCCGTCGATGCCGACGATGCGCCGGGTCTGCAGGCCGGTGACGAGATTCTCTGCGGAACCGTCAGCGAATGAGCGCCCAGTTCCGGCCAGCGGCCGGGTCACCGCGTCGATAGCGCCCCGGCGACTCAACGGCGCGAGGTCGTATCTCGCGACCGCCTGGAGTTCTGCGGCGATAAAGTCAGCAGCATCCTCCCGCGCGATGAGCAGCAGGCGCAGCCGCGGCTCCGCCCGGGATGCGTCCGCTATGTCGCGGAGAAACTTTTCCCGGAAGGCCCAGCGTGGACCGGGGGCGGCGAGCAGGTCATCGACCTGGTCAATGGCGGCGAAGATCGGCCCGCTGCGCCGATCGGCGTACCGCCTGAC
Source organism: Streptosporangiaceae bacterium (assembly GCA_025935815.1). Classification (GTDB taxonomy): domain Bacteria; phylum Actinomycetota; class Actinomycetes; order Streptosporangiales; family Streptosporangiaceae; genus Trebonia. The sequence continues at coordinate 10,372 of JAICUO010000123.1, read as the reverse complement.
GAAGTCGCTGATCGTCAGGTCCACTAGCCGGGTCGGCGATTCACTCGGTATCCATGATTGAAGCAACGCGAGGGTATAGGGATTGTGCTCGGGCAGGGAAGCGCGCGGAAACGTGGCGCCGTAGGAGATCCGGCCGACGGGGAGGAGGTGCAACCCCTCCCTGGCTATGAGCGGGGAAAGCCCCGCGTTGAGCAGAGACGTTTTCCCGCTGGCAACTGGTCCGACGGCGATCGTAAGCCGACCGTCACTCCACAGTTCTAGCAGGGCCGCGGAATCGAAATCGCGCCCGAAGAAGCGATCATGATCGGCATCCAGAAATGGGCGTGCCCCCAGATAAGGGGCATCCGGGCGCGCGCCTGTCGCGCTGAACCTCCTCACGGCAGCCCCACCAGCTATTTCTCCTCACGGTCGGCTCGGCGGCACGGGCGATACCAGGCCAATGCTCCGGCCGCTGCTTCCGGTGCTGCACCGGGAGCCTTCCCAGGCTAGATGCTAGCCTGAAAACTGTTACTAGGACCGTCTGCGCTTGATTCGAGAACTCGGCCCACGGCTCTCGCCAGCGCGGATTTCTCCAGCGGGTCACTCATGCTGAGCCCGCTAAGATCAAGTAGCCCGCCATCGGTGACATCCTCGCTCATGATTCTCCTCCTAAACCGACGCGAATCATCAGCGCCCGTCATCGCCGCGCATGAGCGTCACTCCATGATTACCTACGAGGCGGTTTCTTGTCGAGCAGATCGGGCCGTTGTCTCTAGGAAAATAAGGACCATCGTCATCGGCAGCAACACTGATCTCGTCATTACCGCCACATCGCTCGCGGCGGAAGATCGTTATCGAGCGAGCGCCGCACGTAGCGAATGCCCGCATTAAGATAGTTCCTGTGACAGTTCCGGATTCGCCGCAACGGCCAACGTCGGCCCCCCGTATCTGGGACGGCGTCCCGCCGCGCAACAAGAATTTCACCGGGCGCAGCGACATCTTTGAGCAGCTAAGGCAGCGCATGCCGAGCAAGGTAACCGCCGTCGTGCCGCTGGAGGATTCGCTGCCGCAGGCACTGCAGGGCCTGGGCGGGGTGGGAAAGACCGCGGTGGCCATCGAATACGCCTGGCGGTACCGGATGGACTACGACCTTGTTTGCTGGATCCGCGCTGACCAGATGCCGCTAGTCCGGTCGTCGCTGGCCCGGCTGGCCACCGCCCTTGGCCTTGAGCCGTCCGCTACGGGGATCGACCTGACCACAAAGGGCGTGCTTGACGCGCTGCGACGGGGAGAACCCTACAGGCGCTGGCTGCTCATCTTCGACAATGCCGACCAGCCGGAGGAGCTACTTCCCTTCATCCCGAGCGGTCCCGGTGACGTGCTCATCACCTCACGGAACAATCGCTGGCACTCAGTAGTCGACACAGTGCCACTGGACGTGTTCGAGCGGGCGGAAAGCAATCAGTTCCTGCTCAAGCGAGTCCCTAAGGGACTCTCCGCGGCTGACGCGAACCGGCTGGCCGACAAGTTGGGCGACCTACCGCTCGCGCTCGTCCAGGCGGGAGCGGTGCTCTTTGAGGGCGGCATGCCTGTTGACGAGTATCTTCGCCTGCTCGAAGAGCGAGTCACGCAGATCCTCGAGAGGGGAACCTCGCCGGAATATCCAACCTCGATGACGGCCGCATGGCAGATTTCCGTCGGCAGGCTCCGGCAGCAGTCCCCGCAGGCACTCGAACTGCTTCGCTGCTGCGCGTTCCTCGGCCCGGAGCCGATCCCCCGGGACGTGTTCAACCTTGGCGCCCATGAGAGCAGGACCGGAGTCGGCGAGCTGACCGCCGACCCCATCGAACTCTCCACGGCCGTCGGCATGCTAGGGCGATTCGCGTTGGTGAAGATCGATGGTCCGCACATCTCCGTGCACCGTCTCATTCAGGCACTGCTGCGTGACGAACTCACGTCGGACGAGCAGTATAAATACCGGCAGGACGCGCACACCATGCTGGCAGTCGGCACGCCCGGAGACCCCACCAACGTGCGCACGTGGCCCCGGTATAACGACTTGGTTGCCCATGTCGCCTCTTCCGCCACGGATCTCGGGCACTGCCAAATGCCCGCTCATCGCGCCCTCGCCATGGACATCGTGCGATACCTGTATGTTTCTGGCGACTTCCCGTCCTGCCGGCTGATTGCCGAGCAGTTCCTGCCGCAGTGGATCGAGGATTCGGGGACGGATGATCCACACGTACTCGACATGAAGCGCCACCTTGGCAATGCGCTTCGAGAACTTGGGCTGGCTTCGGAGGCCTATCAGCTTATCGCCGCCACGTTGGATAGCGCCGAACGCGTGCTCGGGCTGAAGAATCCGCTCACGCTCGCCCTGCGGAACGCGTTCGGCGCGGACCTCCGTGCTCGCGGCGAGTTCACTGCGGCCCGGGAACTGGATGCGGAAACACTACGTCTCCACGACGATATTTTCGGTTCCGCCGACCCGCAGACGCTGCGAGTCATGAACAACCTAGCCCTTGATCATGGTCTCAGCAGCGATTTCGTCTCCGCGCGGGATCTTCACAAGAAGGTGCTCATTCTGTTGCGCGACCCCAAGAGGAGCGTTTCGGCAACGGAGGTGTTGAACTCCTCCACCGCCCTCGCGAGGGCGGCCCGGCTCTGCGGTAATCTCCATCAAGCCCGTGACCTAGGCATAGACGCCCGGAATTACGGCTTGCACGAACTCGGCCCGGAGCACCATCTGACTGTGCGAGCCGCCATCGACCTGTCGATCGCCATGCGTGGTATCCCTGATGACTACGACGAGGCGCTCGAAATAGCCGGTGAGGTACTTGAACTGTGCACGCGCCGCCGCGGAGAACGTAATCCGGATACGCTAGCCGCTGCGGTGAGCGTGTCAAATATCCGCCGGAAAATCGGACAGATCGATCAGGCGCTCGAGTTGGCCACCGCTACGGCGGGGATCTATCCGGCCGTTTACGGAGCCGACCACCCATACACATACGGCTGCACGGGAAACGTAGCGTTGCTGTACAGGCTGGCCGGGGACGCCGCCGAGGCCCGTCGCCTCAATGAGGCCGCCCTCGCCGGGCTGGATGCACGACTGACCCGCGATCATCTGTTCACGCTCACCGTAGCGGCGAACCTCGCCAGCGACCTCGCGGCCATCGGTTGCTACGGCCAGGCACGGGCAATCGGAGAGGACTCCCTCGCTCGGTTGTCCAGGCTGCTGGGCGAGGATCACCCGTTTGCCCTAGGCTTCGCATCCAACTTGGTGCTCGACCTGCAGGCCACGGGAGCCCATGAGGAGGCTGAGGCGCTGTCGGCTAAGGTTGCCAGTGGCTTCCAGCGCACCACGCGAGCCGAGTATGAGCTGGCCGCCGCCGGATCACGCATAGCTTTCGACTTTGACCCGCCTCCCATCTAATAGCCGGCTGGCTCATCACGTGTGGATACTGGCCCGTTGTCTCGCTCCCAGCGGGTTAGATGGTGCCGGGACTTCTCCATTGCTATCGCACGCGCCTGGGCAGGGACCTGCTCATCCGCGCAGGCGCTAATGGCTCTCGACATCCCCTGGACGAAATCCATGCCGACGGATGTGAGCCGACCGCTGGACAGCAGCGTATCGATGACTCGGGTCGTCCCCGCGCGCCACAGGGCGAACTCACTATCGGCTCGCACCCGGGTGGTGCCCGTCGCCGCAGGACGCTGCGCTCGCCAGAACTCGGTCACGCCAAGGTAGGCATACGCGCCCTGGAGGAGCCCGGCAACCGGTCGCGGGTCAGCCCGCCACGGCGCGTAAAAGCGGCGACCGTCATCGGGCAGCGTTAGCCGCGCGATGTCTATCAGGGCCGCCAGCTTCAGGTGCTGGATCTCATGGGCAAAGGTGGCCGCGCAGGCATACGGTTCAGCAGGCTTCGACATGGCGATGGCCCCGAAGGTCTCCGGTGAACTGGAACTGAGCTGACCATGGACCGAGGCGGCCATGGGCACGATGGCGCTAACCGCCATCGCCACCTCGGCGGCAGTTGTCGGCTGAGTCGCGGCGAGCAACTGGTATCCCTCTCGCAGCCTGTGCCTCCAGTCTTCCGCATCACGATCGTTGAGCCGAGACTCCAGGCCAGTGACAGCTGGCATCCGGAATGAGTCGAGGTCGTCGATGGCCAGCACAGAGCCTCCCAGGCGAACTCGGCGCAGGCCATGCCAGCCGGGCGCGTCCTCCTGCGGGTCCACCGGCACATCGACCCGGCCGCCTGCCCAGCGGATCTCCGCGTGTCCTCGGGCCGTTCGGACGATAACGGTGTCCGCATCGGTGTAAGCGATGCCGAGCGATGGCAGGCCGACCCCGCCGGAATCGGGCAGCACCGCCACCTCAACGTCCAATCCCGCCCGAACGGCGGCTGCGGCGGCGACCGCCGATAGCCGCGCGATACCGGAGCCTGCACCCCCCGTCTCCCCGCGTAGCGCCCGTACTGCCCAGGCGCCAACAGCCGGGTAGCAGGCCGTCTGGGCGACGGCAACCGGATCGTAACGCTCGGCCGCGACAAGCACCTCGTGACCGCGGCGTGCGAGCCGGGCCTGTTCATCGTCAACCGCACGCGCTGCCTGAAGAATCCCGCGCAGCAGAATGAGATGCTTACTGCGCTGGGCTGCCGCCAGCGCCCGCATTGCCTCCGGGCCGCCGCCACCGGCCGCCAGCGCTTCGAACAGACGACGCGGGATGGAATGGCACGCCGGTTCCGGGCCACTCATCTGACCGCTCGATTGCCGCTCCGCCCGTCAATATCGGCCTGCATTACCTCGCGAATATGGTCGATAAGCTTGATGAGGTCAGGGCAGTAGACGGACGGGTTGTAAAATCCCGTACCCGGACGATAGCGGTGCGCGTAGAGGCCACCACCGCAAACCTGGTGAATACGGCAGGCCCGGCACTGCGGGGATAGCGAGCGCACTCCTAGCTGACGGGCTACCACGCCCGGGAGTAGCAGCGCCGCATCGAAGGTGTCGCTGGATACATGAAGCCCCGTCGCTGCCGCGCCGTGATAGGCGGCCTTGAGGTTATCGGCCAGCTCAATCGCGCCATCGGTCTCGATGAACACGGTTCGCGATGGCGAAAGGCCAAGCATCTCACCGGACGATGCTCCGCCCAGCAGAAGGTCCATGATGTCCTCGAACAGGCGAACACCCGGAATCGGGGCTGGATACCAATGGTCGAATACCGTAATGAGCCAGTCGGCATAGGGAGTAGCAATCGCCCCTGGCACTCGCCCAGAGGGAGGCGTGGCCCAGGTCCCATGCGGGAGGAGAAAGTCGACCTTCGGTGGGTCGAATTCGGCAAGTGCCTTGTAGGTCGCTATGGGGTCGTTACGAAGGTCTATAGTGCACAAGAGTCCTCTGAAGAGATGCTGGAAGGAGGGCCACGTCAGCTTGTCCAGCCCGGCGGCGACCGCCGCGTAGCTGCCGCGACCGCTGGCAAAGCGACGATGCCGGTCATGCGACTCCGCCGCGCCATCCAGGCTCACACCCACCCGGATGTCAAGCTCGCGGAAAGTTTCCAAGTAAGAATCATCGAGCCCTACGCCATTGGTCTGCACTCTGGCCTCTACGCGCACATGCTGGCCGCCAGCGGCCCGCGTGGATTGCAGCAGTTCCGAGATAAGCTCTCGCCCGGCCAGAAGCGGTTCTCCGCCGTGCATGATCAACGTTATCCAGGGCAGTCGATGCCGGCGAGCATGCTCGCCAATGCGCATCGCCGTATGACGGGCGATCTCCATTGACATCCGGCGCGGGCGATCTCGCCACGACTGATCCGCCATCTCGTACATATAGCAGTAGTCACACGCTAGGTCGCAGCGACTGTGGATCTTCACAACGAACTCGCGGAAGGGGACAGGACTCCAGCCCTCAGCCAACAGGCCCTGCGGGTCCAGAGTATAAGGCCATTCGATTCTATGTGCCGACCGCATAGAGCGATTGAACCATACGCATCCCTAAAAATCATCAAGAGATGCGCTCTGACACTAAAAAATGATCATGAGGCTCGCTAACTTAAGCCAGCATTGCCCCTCCGTGCCCACAAGATCCATCAGGCACGTTATCTCAATAAACACCACAAGGGTAGCCTGAGCAACAACCGAGCCAAATATCCCCCATTTCCGGCAATCCTCCTATTTAGGCGCCAGCTCACCTAATCGTTTTGGCATGGAATTTACGGCAACGAGCCGTGCTCGGAGACCGATCAGGCAAAGTCAATGTTACTCACTGTAGCAGAGTGGCTACACTACGGAGAAAGGCGAGTCGGCGTTGATCACCCCGGCGATACTGATAAATTCCAGCATGGGCACCCAGCGCTTAGCCTTTCTGTTCGTTATAGGCAAATGTCTATATCAATGCGGGGGATATCAGTTCGATGACGACCCTAGCGCCGGCCCCTGGGAGCGGAGAGAAGTCGGCGCCGCGCACGCGGAGGGACCAGACCTTCCACTGGCTCCTGTCGGCTTCGTCGGTGTCGATGCTGGGCAGCCACATGACGGCCATCGCCTACCCTATGGTGGTCTTGCTGCTCACAGACTCCCCCCTCGTCGCCGGATGGGCGGCGTTCGCGGCCATTGCTCCGAGCATCCTGGTGTACATGCCAGCCGGCGCGCTGATTGACCGGTGGGACCCAGGGCGGGTCATGCTGATTAGCGAGCTTGGCCGGGGCGGGGCCATCGCGATCGTCGCCTGCGCCATCGCCCTGCGCAAGCCGTACCTAACGCCGTTGATCGTGACGGCGATCATCATCGCGGCGATCATCGAGGGAATCTTGGAGGTCGCGTCGACGCTGGCCCAGCGGCGCTACGTCGGCGCGCTTGTGGAGCGGAAGCAGATCCCCTCGGCCCTGGCCCGACTGGAGGGCGGGACGCATGCCGTGCTCGTGGCCGGGCGCCCGCTCGGCGGCCTGCTGTTCGGGATCGAGCCAATCTTCCCGTTTTTGGCCGATGTCTGCACCTTCATTTACTCGGCTGGCGTCCTGATCGGGATCAGGAAAAATCGCCGAGCCGTCGAGAAGGCGGGAATTGGCAGCAGTCTTCTCCCTAGGCCGCGCCTCAGAAGCGATATCCGACGCGGATTGGGCTGGCTTCGCCGGGATCAGTTCGCCTGGATGACGATGGTAGCATTCTCGACCGGCACGCTTATTTTTCAAGCGCTGATCATGGTCTTTCTGGCCGATGCGCGCGCCCAGCGGCTGCCGGCACTCGGCATTGGAATGGTACTCGCGGCTTCAGGTGTCGGGGGGATATTCGGATCAGCAGCCGCATCCCGGCTCCTCAAGCGAGTCGGGTATTCCTGGATAAAGATCCAGGCTGTGACCTGGATTGTTGGATTCGCGGCTCTAGCCGCATCCGCTGGACGGCATTTCTTCCTCATGGCGGTCGTGATGGCCATCCTCGGGCTCACCGGAGCACTCGGCAACATCGAGCTAAATGTTTACCTTATGCAGAATGTCCGCCAGGGCATGCTGGCCCGGGTGACGAGCGTAAACCGACTAGCCGTGCTCAGCGCCTGCGCCGTTGGGCCGGCGCTGGGCGGCATCCTGGTCCAGGAACTCAGAGTTCAGAATGCGCTAATCGTTCTAGCCGTCATGACAATACCGCTCGTCGTGCTTTCCCTGATCAGGTCCGCAACGGGCGTATCACGCAACCAGGTTGCCACGCGCTAATCTAAAGCCGCTACAGGCCCATGTCCTTGGCGATGATCGTCTTCATCACCTCGGAGGTGCCGCCGTAGATGCGGTTCACCCGGTTGTCGGCGTACAGCCGGGCGATCGGGTACTCGTTGATGTAGCCGTAGCCGCCGTGCAGCTGCAGGCACCGGTCGATCACCCGGCTGGCGACCTCGGTGCAGAACAGCTTGGCCGAGGCGGCCTCGGCGGGCGTCAGCTCGCCGAGGTCGTGCGCCTCCAGCGCCCGGTCGGCGACCGCCTGGGCGGCGTCCACCTCGGCCTTGCAGGCGGCCAGCTCGAACTTGGTGTTCTGGAAGGACGCGACGGACTTGCCGAACACCTGGCGGTCCTGGGTGTACTTCTTGGCCAGCTCCACGGCGGCCAGGGCCTGGGCGTAGGCGCCGTAGGCGATGCTGAGCCGCTCCTGCGGGAGGTTCTGCCCGAGGTAGGAAAAGCCCCGGTTCTCCTCCCCCAGCAGGTCCTCGGCGGGGACGCGCACGTCGGAGAACGACAGCTCGGCGGTGTCGGAGGTCTTCAGGCCGATCTTCTCCAGCTTGCGGCCCACCGAGTACCCGGGCAGGGAGGTGTCCACGACGAGCAGCGAGATGCCGTGCCGGCGGTCGTCCTCGCGGGCGGGGGCGGTGCGCGCGCAGACGATCACCCGGTCGGCGAGCACGCCCCCGGTGATGAACGTCTTGGCGCCGTTGAGCACGTAGTGCGACCCGTCCGCCGACAGCCGGGCGGTGGTCCGCATCCCGGCCAGGTCCGACCCGGTACCCGGCTCGGTCATCGCGATCGCGTACATCGTCTCGCCGGAGATGAACCCTGGCAGCCAGCGGCGCTTCTGCTCCTCGGTGCCGAGCTTGAGCACGTACGGCAGGCACAGTGCCACGTGGACGCCGGACCCGCCGAAGCTCACGCCCGCCAGCGCCAGCTCCTCGGTCTGGACCGCGGAGTACTTGAAGGAGGTGATCCCGGCGCCGCCGTACTCCTCAGGGACCTCAATGCCGAACAGCCCGAGCTCGGCCAGCTTGTAGTAGAACTCGCGGGGGACGATGCCGGCCTCATACCACTTGGGGTAGTTCGGCGCGACCTCGGCGTTGATGAATTCCCGCAGGGTCTGCCGGAAGGCCTCGTGGTCCTCGTTGAACACGGTGCGACGCATAACTGGCTCCCCAATGCGACGTTGTTGGTGATGGTCGGGGCCGGCGCGGGCTCCCACTGCGGCGGCATGAACAGATAGCCCAGCCGGTCCCGCCACGAGCTGGCCGAGCGGACATCCCGCCACAATGCGGCGTAATCCCCGTACTGCAGCTTGATCAGGTTGTATGTACCCACCGGGTGGGTCAGGCCATACGTCGGGCGGTGCAGTTCAGCCTGGAATGTACCGAACATCCGGTCCCACACGATCAGGATTCCGCCGTAGTTGCGGTCCAGGTAGATGGGGTCCGAGCCGTGGTGCACCCGGTGGTGGGACGGCGTGTTGAAGACGAGCTCGATCGCCCGGGGCAGCTTCTTGACCAGCTCGGTGTGCACGAAGAACTGGTACACCAGGTTGAACCCGTAGCAGACGTACAGCGCCCACGGCGGCACCCCGAGCAGCGGCAGCGGCAGCCAGAAGAAGAAGTCGAACCAGGGGTTCCACTTCTGCCGCAGCGCGGTGCCGAAGTTCATGTACTCCGAGGAGTGGTGCGCCTGGTGCGCCGCCCAGCCCACCCGGACGCGGTGGGTGAACCGGTGATACCAGTAGTAGGCGAGGTCGACGCCGGTGAGGGCCAGTGCCCACGCCCACCAGGCGCGCATGGACAGGTGCCAGGGTGCGACGTGGGTGTAAAGCACGATGTAGACGACGAACCCGGCCGCCTTCACGGCGGAGATGCTGATGAGCGAGCCGGCCCCCATCAGCAGGGACGTCGTGGCGTCCTTGCCCGCATACCCGGCATATCGGTTTTTCCGGGGGGTTGACGAGGGGGCGCCTCCCCTGGCGACAGCAGAGCCATCGCCGCGGTCGAGCCACTTCAGCGCGGCCAGCTCGATGGCGATCGCCAGCAGGAAGAACGGGACGCCATACGTCACCGGGTTAGCCCACGGGCTGAGTACGTCGCGCATGGCTCTACCTCCCACGCGGCCACCCACCAAGCCGCGTTCGCCCCGGCGCGCTTCCGGCCGGAAAACGGTATATAACTGGCGGGTAACTTACCGCAGGAAATGCGCACCGACAAGGCCGGCCCGATCTGCGGGACGGCTGCCCATCAGCGGGGTGCTAAGTTTCGTTACGTTTCGGAAGGGGCTGCATGGGATCACTGAGCGAGCGCGTGGCGATCGTCACCGGTGCCAGCCGGGGCATCGGGCTGGGCATCGCGGCGGAGCTGGTCCGGCAGGGCGCGAGGGTGTGCATCACCGCCCGCAAGCCCGAGGCGCTGGCCACGGCCGCGGCCGGGCTGGGCGGCCCGGACGTGGCCATCGCGGTGCCGGGCAGGTCCGATGACGGGGACCACCAGGCGGAGGCGGTCGCGGCGACCCTCAAGGCGTTCGGGCGGCTGGACATGCTGGTCAACAACACCGGCATCAACCCGGTCTACGGTCCCATGACGACGACCGACCCCGGCGCGGCGGCCAAGATCCTGGCCGTCAACGTGCTGGCCCCGCTGGCCTGGACGGCGCGGGCGCGGGAGGCGTGGC
>JAICUO010000176.1 GCA_025935815.1 Streptosporangiaceae bacterium | reverse complement strand
GCAAGTCGCCCGAGCCGAGTACGGCCAGCTAGCATCCGGAACTATCCCAGCGCGGGCTTGGCGCGAGCGAAACTAGCGCCCAGCCCCCGTTGTGGCGTTGTGGGGGGTGGCGGGGTGGTCAGGGGCGGCGGGGGGCGCTGTTGCGGAGGCGGGAGCCGCTGAATGCCACCGTCGAGCGGGTGACGCGGTCCCAGAATGGCCAGATCGACGGGGTTATGCGCAGCTCGATGCCGGCGGCGGCGTGCCGTGCGATGGGGTCGGTTACCTGGGTTCGCTCGATGGCTTCCACGGGCTCATCGGCGACCCAGTAGCCGCCCACGAGATCGTGCGGGCGGAACGGCTGCGTGGGCATGCGGTAGGCGTACAGCTGGACGGCGCGCACGCGCTCCAGCCATTCGGCCTCCATGACGTGCACGCGCCGGGTGCCGCTTTGGCCGAAGAACCGCTCCTGGTCTTCTTCCGTCGTGGTTGACACCGGCCAGATGCAGCCGCGGGGGCAGTCCCGCGGGAACCAGAACATCGGGGCGTGCCGGGTGTCCACCGCCCACACCAGCCGGGTTTCCGGGTAGGAGGCGGTGGGGCGTGGCTCGAACCGGCGCAGCGCGGGATCCTCGCTGAAATGCCACATGGCGAATGCCTGCTCCCCGGCGTGCGGGGGCGCGGGCTCGCGGGCCAGCAGGTGCTCGGGATAATCGCTGTCCACGTCACCAGGATCTCGCAGGTGTACTTGGGTGCTGGCGGGGCGACCCGGCGGGCGACCCGGCGGGGCGACCCGGCGGGCGTGCCTGAGGCTGACGGGAGCGTCGCGGCGAGCCGCATCGCCGCGACGCCCCATGTCATTGAACTCATCCATGCCCGCCAGCACCAGTGGCCAACTGCTGCAAACAAGGCCCTTACGGCGGCACGCGGAACCCAAGCGCCGCCTAGGTGGCCTGGGGGGCGGGTGGGGCATAGCCTCGGATTACGTTCGCCGAGCGCGTCGCGGGTGAGAAGGCATGGCGGTAGCTGTCGGAGTGTGGATGGCGCTGACCGGCGTGCCCGCGCTGCTCGTGGGGCTGTTCGCGCGGCGGCGCACCCGGCAGTTGCGGCGGGACGGCGTCCGCGTGTGGGCGATCGCCATGCACCGGCCCCGCGACGCCGGCGGGCAGCTGGTCACGCTGCAGTACCAGCTGCCGGACGGCCGGGTAGTGGAGGAATCGGCGCCGGCCAGGGCCAAGCGGCGCGAGCCGCCGCTGCTGCCCGGCAACAAGGTCCTGATCTGGTACGACCCCGCCGACCCGGCGGAGATCCTCGTCTACGGCCGGGAGGGACGGGCCGCGGACCTGGCATTCGTGGTCGTGGGCGCGATCTTGGCGCTGGCCGGGACGTTCATCGCCATCCTGGCGCCGTGAGCGGCGGGTGCCGCTCACTGGCGTGACGGGGGAGGTTGGTCCCGGCGCCGCGGGACCTTGGACTCTGCGCGCCCAGGGCGGCGGCGGGCACCATAGCGAGTGCCTGCGAGACGCGCGAGGGAGCTGCACCGCGAGAACCGCCTGAGTTACGGAATAACCGCCTGATGACCAGGTAGGTGGCGGAAGGCTGAGAGGCTAGCCGGCCGGGAGGCGGATAGCGACCTCTAGCACCTGCTCCGGACAATTCCGGCGAAGGGAGCGCGTCCCGCAGGCCCTTCAATGCCATGCCAGCGGCGCTGCACGTGACGACGCTCTGGGCGGAACATGCTCCCGCCCTTGGATGTCGCGCGGCGCGCCGTGCTCACGGGACTGGGTGGATTGGGCACGCCACCTGCGGGAATGGGACCTGGTCACCGCCAATCCTTCACTTGAACGGACCCCGCGCATGATCGAGCACCACTATTGCGCCTGCGGCTACGCCGCGCCGACGGCCGGCGAGCTCGTCGACCACTTGCACGAGGTCTTCTCGCTGGGCGATGACACCGCCCCCGACGGCACCCAGCACGCCGAGGTAGCTCGTCACCAGCCCGCCACCGACCCACTCAGGTGCCTGTGCGGCTATCCGCCCATCGAGCATCAAGCCGCCAGCCTGGATGACCTGGACCGGCACATCCTCGCGGCCTACACCCCGGCCAACGCGACTGCTGCGGACGGCACTAAGCACGTCGCCGCATCCGCCGATCCATGATCGCGGCCAACCCGCCACCAGGGCGCGGCGGGCTACCGGATTATCCTGGTGACCTGGCCGGTGCCGACCGTGCGGTCGCCTTCGTGGATCGAGAAGTGCATGCTGTCCGCCATGAGGGTCGCCTGGGCGAGCTGGATCGTCACGTCCGTCCAGTCGCCGCCCGGCATCACCATCTCGATGCCCTCCGGGAAGGTCACCGTGCCGTGGACGTAGCTGGCGTCGAAGCGGAACGTGGGCCGGTAGTGATTGAAGACCGGGGTACGCCGACCGCCCTGGCCTGCGATGAGCAGGAAGCGGGCCTCGAACTCCGAACAAGCCACCATGGTCACGCCGACCGGGGCCGCCAGGCCGTCATGGCCAGCGTCGCCGGGATTCCGGCTCTTCTTGAACATGCCACGAAGTTACCGCTATTTGCTTGGCTGCTCACCGGACGGCACGGGGCCGTTGCTGCCCAGGGAGCGGGATTTGCTGTCCACCAAGAAGAGGTGGCTAGCCTCGGGGTCTGGCCAGCTTGCGGGCTATTTCAGTCAGCGGGCCGGCAGGCTGGCCGGAGGGGTGAGCTGGGTGTTGGTCCAGCCTGCGGAGCGGACGGCGCCTATCGCGCCCGCCGTTAGCAGTGGCTATCGCCGCAGTCGCAATTCATATGCTGCCCCGCTTAGAAAGCCGAGCATTCACGACCACTCACGATGGGTGTGCTTGATTGACGCTTTGGCCGATCCCGAACCAAATGCAGTTGACCGCTCGTTATGAGGTAATAGGCATGGGCAATCCGTGAATGGGGTGGCATGCGCCGACTGGGTCGACGGCTTCGAGCACGGTACGACTATGCCTTTTTCCAGGTCAGCAACGAGTGGCCGCTCTTGCTCTCGGTCGCCGGAGTGATTCTCGGGGCTGCCACGATCTTGCCGAGTGCCGTGGGTATCGTGTTGGGAGTCATCGCGTTCGTCGTTGGGCTGGGAGAATTCTTGCGCCACGTGCACGAGCTTCGACGGCGGTGGGCTGACTATGAGTTCACGACGATCGCGGCGCCGTTCCCGACCGGCAGCATCCCGCCGCCCGGCGCCTATCCCGACCCGGTCTACCTCCACGCTCCTGGCCGGGGTACCGCCCTGGTCAGCGATCCGATCGACCAGGCCATCGTGGCCACCGATATCCCCGCCCAGCTTGAGGGCGAGACTTACCGGCTGCCCAAGGACCTGAAGGGCAGCGCCCCCTACGTGCTGCCCGTTCGCAACCATGGGCGGCTCGTCTTCAACGGCAAGATCATCGGCATGCGCGGCGACCCGCTCCCGCCCCCCGGCGAGCGCCGCCCAGCCGTCCGCAAGCCGTCCGCCGATAAGGTTGCACGTCGCCCGCTTCTTCGACGCTCAGTGCTCCAACGAGATGTGTGCCCTGCGGATCGCGCACCGCGAGACCGGTGAGGAGTACGACCCGAGGATCGCGCTCCTCACCAATGCGAACGGCCACTTGCGAACGCTGGCCGAGAGCACCCTCGCCGACTGCGTCGGGATCTCCACGATCGCGTTCACCGCCGACGGCCTACTGGTCCTCACCCGTCAGACCAGCCGCAACATCGCCAGCGCGCTCCTGCTCGCACCCTCTGGCAGCGGCTCTTTGGACCCTCGCGACCTCCCCTCGGCAAGCAGCGGCACGGGTACCCCACCAGTTGAGATCCTCCAGGACATCGTCCGTCGTGGCATGGAGCGTGAGTTGCGCGAGGAGACCGGCATCCGCCCCGACGAGATCCGGCACACCAAGGTCATCGGCTTCGCCCGCTGGCTGGAGCGCGGCGCGAAGCCCGAGTTCTTCGGCATCACGGAGCTCTCCACCGCTGGCAAGGACCTCAGCGGGCGCAACCGCCATCTCGCCTCCGACGAGCGCCTCTACACCGGTGGCACCCTCACGCTCGCAGTTGACCTGCTACAACTCGGCCGCGAACTCAACGACGGCACCGGACTCCTCGATGCCCCCAGCCTCCCGCAGCGGATCAAGGAAGACGGGTCCCTTCCCCTTCTGCTAGCCCTCCGCGCCGCCGCCTTGCACCAGGTGATCGCGAACCGCGTTTCTTAGGGGCGCACGATGAACGGGCGGGGCGAACCTCGCGGTGAGCAAGAAGGTCGGGTACACGGAGTCGGGCTGGCAGCGGATGGCGCGGCTCGGCAAGCCCGCCACCCAGCGGCGCCTGGTGCTGACGGCCGACAGCCTCGTGCGGTATGAGCATGAGCTGACGATTGAGGGCCTCCCGGCGTTCCGCCAGTCAATCGGCCTAGCGAGCACCTGACCGGGCGGCCACTTCCCGCCTAGCTAAGCTAGCGGCCAGCGTGGTTCGCTACCGGAGCGGTTCTCGCAGCGGGGATCCCTCGTCGGCGACCTCGTCGTAGTCGGCCAGGATCAGGGCGGGCTCGATATAGGACGGGAAGTGCAGCATGCGCCCGGAATCTCGCTCTACCACGTAAGATCCGGCGCCGGCCATAGGGGCGCCTTCATCCCATTTATCGGTCACGAGCCAGCCGGCACGGAACTCTTGCATGGTCCAGCCGTACTCGTCGTCGCCGGCGGGTGCCCCCATGAACCCCGTTGCGATGCGCTCAGCTTCTTCTTGGGTAACCATCTCGTCTTTCCCCCTGCCCTTTTCCGCAAAGGCATTACGACACATCGCGTGTCTCGTACACCATAGACCTATGGCGGACAACGGGAGCAAGGCCAGCCGTGGCTTGGCCATCAGCGGGGCATTCAGCGGCCAGGTAGGCTGGTTTACCTGACCGCCGACTCGGCCGGAACCGCCGAGTACAGCCCCGTCGCCACCGTCACCATGACGTCGTAGCGTCGCGGCGCGGGCCGCGGCTAGCGCGTCACGACGATGGTGACGCGGTAGTGGCTGTTGGCGGGGCTGCAGCGGAGGGCCTCGCCGCACGACGTGCGACTGGCGGACAGGACGGCGGTGCCGACTTTCTGCGCCGTGAACGTGGCCAGCACGGGATTGCAACCGCCGCCGGGGATGCATCGCTGGCTGGTCGGCAGGGTGCGAACGGAGCCGTCGGCACGGACCACGGCCGACTGCGAGCTGCCGAAATCGGTCCAGTACGAGCTGTGCAGCAGCAGTTCGACCCGGCGGCCGACCACGACCTGCACCGTCGAGGAGTTGGCGTGCTCGTCGAGGACGATGGCCGGATTATCCGGCACCGTTGGCGGCGTCCCCGTAACGCTCCGCGCCGACGAGCAGCCGACGGTGGCGAAAAGCGCGGCTGTCACCGCCACACTCGTCAAAGTGCCTGCGAATACCCGCATCGTCACCCTCATTTCCGGCCGCATCCTGCCGTCGCAAGGTAAACGCGGCAGGCCGGGCATTTCGTTGAGCCACGCCGGCGCGGACGTAGGCGGAGACAGTGGCGGTGGTCTGCCAGGTGACCGTGCCGGCTCCGGAGGCGTCGAGGACCCGGGTGAGCGCCTGGCCTTAGTCGGTGATACATCTTGCACGGCTACCTCGTCATCGTAGGTCCACGGGCCGTTCCATACCTCGACCGCGTCCATCCCGGCGTAGCCGAACTTCCACGCGCACGCCAGGCAGGCGGCGAACGGGTGCGCGGCCACCGCGATCGCGCCGTCTATCGCGGGAACAGCGGTGGGCGAGTGGCGTCTCAAATTGACCAAATAACGCTTCGACTCTTTGAAAGGCATTGCGGCGCGTCGCGCTCGTCGGACACCATACGTGTATGGACGATAGCGGGAAACGGGCGGGCCGCGGCTGGGCCATCGGCGGGGCATTCGCCGGGCAGGTGGGCATCTTCATCGCCATCAGCGCGCTGCTGGGCGGGCCGGCTGAGGGCCCGACGGTGTACGCTCCGCTGCCCACGGTCGCGCCGCTACCTGCCATCTCCGCGCCGGCCGTTCAACAGCCGGGGATGTTCTCCTACACGTTCTCGATGTACGGGCAGGCCAGCGGCAGGACGTACCGCGGGTTGTACCCGGACACACCGTCACCGGTGCCCGGGTACACGGTCAGGGCGGGCCAGTGGGGCCAGGCGGTCGGCATCAAGCTCACGCTGACCATCCCGGATCCGTCGGTGCAGGTCACTGACCTGTGGGTGACCTTCACCGAGGTCTCGCCGAACGCGGGGAGCACCTTCTACCAAGAGCAGATGCTCTACCACATCGACTCGGAGCCGCTGCCCCCCGGGCCACACACATTCCAGACGGCCTGGCCGTCGGCTAGTGATATGACGCCAGGCACCAAGTGGCTGGTGACCGCGACCGACGACAACCCCGGTGGGTGGGTTGACACCCCGCTCGCGTTGGTCACCGTCACGCCGTAAGGCGCCTGGGCAGCGAGCGCTACGCCGGCCGGTAGCAAAGGTAGATGGCGCCGCCACGGAACCGGTGCTCCTGCGCCAGCGCTAGGTTCAGCCGGACCTGGCCGGGCAGCGCCCGGGTGCCGCCGCCCACGACGGCGGGCACGACGAGCAGCTGGTATTCGTCTACCAGTCCGGCCGCAATCGCCTGGGCGGCTAGGTGCGCGCCGCCGACGGCGAGGTCGCGTTCGGCCGCCTCCTTGAGCTCGCGGACCTGCTCGGGGTCGAAGTCCCGCTCGATACGAGTGCGGGCGGTGGCGGGCGCATTCAGCGTGGTGGAGTACACGACCTTGTCGGCGGCCTGCCAGACGCGCGCGAAGTCGAGCGCGACAGGCGACTGGCCGGCGACTTCATACTCGGTTTCCCAGTACCGCATCGTCTCGTACATCCGCCGCCCGTAGAGGTAGGTGCCGACCGGCCGCAGCAGGTCATTGACGAACGCGTGCACCTCCTCATCGGGTGCCGCCCATTCGAAGTGCCCGTCCGCGTCGACGGTGTAGCCGTCGAGCGACATGATCGCGCTGTAAATGAGCCTGCCCATGGATCTCCCTTCCACTCCGCTCCCGTACTTCAGACGGCGCTGTACTTCCGACGAGCCAGCGGCGGAAAACTCAGCGGCGCATCGCCGGCGCCCGGGTTATCGCGGCGGATTTTTCCGCGGGCCGCCAGACCGGACGGCGGCCGTCGGTGCCCGTGTCGCGCGCGCCGCACTGCGGGGAAGTGTTTTACGGTGTGAGGACTATGGCGCTTAGCGTGGTGCACGATGAGGGCGGGGTCCTCGAGCGGCGGTTCGAGGCGTCGTCTGACGGCGGACGGGTGCCGGGGCTGGTGTGGAGCCCGAGCGGCCGGGCGAAGCCTACCGCGACGGTGCTCATCGGGCACGGCCGCACGTCGCACAAGCGGAACCCGTACGCGCTCGCGCTAGCCCGGCGGTTCGCGGCGTGCGGGTGGAACTCGGTGTCGATCGACGCGCCGGGGCACGGCGACCGCCGCGCCGCCGACGCGGAGCCGGAATGGCCGCGGCCGGATCCGGACGAGACGGCCCGGGACTGGCGGGCGGCGCTCGCACTGCTGCGCGAGGCGGCCGACGTGGACGACGCCAGCCTCGCCTACTGGGGCATGTCCATGGGCGCGTCGCTGGGCATCTCGCTCATCGCGGGCGACCCTCGCTTCCAGGCCGCGGTGCTGGGGCTGATGCACGCCAACTGGCCGGCGCCGCCGGGCACCCGCATCCGAGCCGACGCGGCCCGGGTGGAGTGCCCGGTGCTGTTCATGGTGAACTGGGACGACACCCGCGCCCCGCGTGAGCAGGCATTTGAGCTGTATGAGCTGATCGGCAGCGAGGACAAGCGGCTGCACGCTTACCCGGGCGAGCACGGGCAGCTTCCCGAGGAGACCCGCGCGGCCGCTGAGGAGTTCCTCGCCCGCCACCTCGCGCAGGGGTAAGCGGAAATCTGATCGACAACGAGGGGGCGCGGCGGGATGCTGGCTGGCGTGGCGGACCCGGATGACCTTAACGAGGCAGCGTACGCGCGTATGCGCTGGAACACCGCGCTTTCAGTGGCGCACGCGGAACTGCTGCTGGACCGGCTGGACCTGCGGGCCGGGCAGCGGATCGCGGACCTGGGCTGCGGGTGGGGTGAACTGCTGCTGACGGCGGTTGCCCGGGCCGGGGCGGGCGCATCCGGCATCGGCGTTGACTCCGACGCGCCCTTGCTGGACCGCGGCCGGGCGCAAGCGATGCGGCGCGGCCTGGCGGTCGAGTTCGCGGAGGCGGACGCGGCGGGCTGGCGCGAGACCATCGACCGGGCCCTGTGCGTGGGGGCGTCGCACGCGTTCGGCGGGACCAGCGCGGCGCTGACGGCCCTGGCGAAGGTGGTGCCGGCGGGCGGGCGGCTGCTGTTCGGGGACGCGTTCTGGGAGCGGGAACCGTCGGAGGCGGCCTTCGCCATCTTCGGGGACGCGCTGCTGCCGCTGCCCGCGCTGCTAGAGACGGTCCGCGCGGCCGGCTGGCGGGTCATCCACCTAAGCGCCGCTGACCTGCGGGAATGGGACGACTTCGAGTCGACCTTCCGGGCCGGGCGGCAGGAGTGGCTGCTCGCTAACCCCGGTCACCCGAGGGCCGCGGAGATCCGCGACTGGCTCGACCAGCGCGAGCGAGAGTACGTCGAGGTCTACCGGGGCGTCGCCGGGCTGGCCTACCTGGTGCTCGCGCACTAGGGCCGGCTGGGTGACGCCACCGGAGGTGGCGAGGGACAGCACGCCCGCGCGGGATAGCGCCGAGGGCTGCGCATACCGGCAGGCGACAGTCCCGGGTTCGCTCATGCTGCGATTCTTCGGCCAATCGGCAGCTGATCGAAGGAGCCGTAACAGCGACGCCTGGAGGGATTCCTCGAGGATCTCCAGGCCCCGGGACAGCTCATCGTCGGTGATGGTCATGGGCGGCGCGATCCGGAAGATGGCGCCGCCCGCGCCCGGCAGCGTGACGATGTTCATGTGCAGCCCGCGCACAAGGCAGGCGGCGGTGACGGCCGCACCGAGGGCGGGCGCGGGCTGGCGGGAGGCCTTGTCCCGCACAAGCTCGATGCCCTGCAGCAGGCCGCGGCCGCGCACGTCGCCGACGACCTCGTACTTGGCCTTCAGCTCGCCGAAACGATCGGCCATGACCTTGCCGAGCGACCGGGCGCGGGCGACCAGCCCGTCGCGCTCGATGACCGTCAAGACGGTCAGGCCGACCGCGGCGGCGAGCGGGTCGGAGACGTGGGTGGTGTAAAACAGGTAGCCGCGCTCGTGGCAGGCCTCCTCGATCTGCGCGGAGGTGATCACCATCGCCACGGGCAGGCCGGCGCCGAGGGTCTTCGACAGCGTGAGGATGTCGGGGGCGACGCCGTCGCGCTCGAAGGCGTACATCTGGCCGGTGCGGCCGAGCCCGGTCTGCGCCTCGTCCAGGATGAGCAGCATCCCGCGGTCGGCGCACATCTGCTTGAGCCGCGCGAAGTAACCCAGCGGCGGCTCGATGATCCCGCCGGAGGACAGGATCGGCTCGACGAGGACGGCGGCCAGGTTCCCCGAGGACTGCGCGTCGATCATCGCGAACCCGTAGGCCAGCTCGGTCTCCCAGTCGTAGGAGCCGTCCGGGCGGCGGAACGGCGAGCGGTAGGCGTTCGGGGTGGGCAGCACGAAGCTGCCGGGCATCGCGGGACCGTAGCCGACCCGCCCCGCCGAGTAGGTGGCCGAGGCGGCGCCCGACGTCATGCCGTGCCAGGACAGGTCGAACGAGACCACCTCGTACCTGCCGGTGGCGAGCTTGGCCATCTTGATGGCCGCCTCGTTCGATTCCGCGCCCGTGGTCAGCAGCTGGATCTTGCTCAGGTGGGGCGGCAGCGTCGCCGTGATGCGCTCGGCGAGCTCGACGAGCGGGCGGCTGACCATGCCGCTGTGCAGGTGATCGAGGGTGGCGACCGACTGCGAGACCGTCGCCACGACATCCGGGTGGCTGTGCCCGAGCACCGAGCTCATCTGGCCCGAGGTGAAGTCGAGGATCGCGTTCCCGGCGGTGTCGTAGACGTAGGAGCCAGCGGCCCGCTCGATGATCCTCGGGTGGAAGGCGCCGCCGTACCTGATCAGGTGCTGGCCGGCCGCTTGCCAGATGGCCGCCTCGTTCATCGTGATCTGCTCCTGTTCGCCGTTTCGTCCAGTGTCGCCCGAGCTTGGCGGCCATCGCCAGCCGGGGCGGGGCAGCCGGCGCTGGTCCAGGGGCACATCGTGGGGTCGTAGTCGCGTTTTCGCAGGTCGGCGAGGAACTGCCGGGTGTCTTGGTAGTCATCGGTGAGCCAGCGGGCGATGATGAGGGCCGATATCCGGGCGGCGCCGGCCCGGCGGAGGGCGAGGGCGGCGGACTGCGCGTGCCCGCCGCTCGTCCAGGTGTCGTCGATGAGGAGCACGTGCGCCTCCGCGTCCAGGGAGTCGCCGCAGGAGAAGTGGCCGGCGTTAACCGCCCGGGGCTGCTCGGCCCGCGCGGCGGCCTGGAGGGTTACCTCGGCTCCCGGCGCGTACCCGAGCACGAGGCTGCGCAGCGGGTGCTCGCCGGGTCGGGCGGGCAGCGACGGGACCGTCGCCCAGTGGGTGACCGGGCGGCCGGCCAGGGCCGCGGCGCACGTGGCGTGCCCGGCGAGGGCGACCCGCAGCAGCAGCCCCACGACCTGGCGGTGCTCGGCCACCGGGCGGGGGGCCTTGTAGCCGCGCATGAGGTGTCCTGATTCCTGTCCGGCGATGGCGTAGGTGAGGAATCCGATCGGGTCGGCGAGCCCGGCCCGGCCACGGTGCCCGTCGCACGCGAAGCAGCGCTTGTAGGCGGGGTTAACCGGGGTCAGGCAGTCGGCGCAGGTGACCCGCCTGGCGCGGACGGGGTTGCGCAGGTAACCGCCGGCGACGGCGCTGAGAACTGCCAGCGGGTCGGACATGTAACGGGGTCACCAGCCTCCGCAGCTCATCCCACAGGGCCACTACCTGGCCGACGGCGTCCAGGACGCCGTCGGCATCGCGGGCGACGCGGACCCCGGGCCGCCCGAGGAGTTCCCGCGCCCACGCGTTGCGGGCGACCACCGCGTCGGTCAAGATCACCGGGCGGCCATGCTCGACCGCCACCCGGGCCTGGATGCGCGCCCCGCTTTTCTCGCCCGCCTCGACCACCACGGTCGCCAGGCCGTAGCCGGACATCGTGGCGTTCCGCATCGGGAACGCGTGCTGGTCGGCCGGCGCGTCCGGCCAGAACTGCGACAGCACCATGCCGCGGCGGGCTATCTCACCTTGAAGCGCGCGGTTCTCCGCCGGGTAGGCCCGGCTGATCCCGGTGCCGATCACGGCGACCGTGCGCCCGCCCGCGTCCAGGGCGGCCCGGTGCGCGGCGGTGTCTATGCCGCGCGCCAGCCCCGATACCACCGTCAGCCGGCGGGCCACGAGGGCGCGCGCGATGTCAGCCGCCATCGCGGCGCCGCGCGCGGAAGCCGCGCGGGAGCCCACGACGGACACGCCGGGGTCGTCGGCCAGGACGGTGCCCAGCGTGAAGATCACCGGGGGGGCCTGGTGGATGCCGCGCAGCCGCTCCGGGTAGTCCGCGTCGAGGATGGAGATGAGCCGGTACCCTCGCGCGGTCCAGGCCTGAACATCACGGGCGGCGGAATCCGTTGAGACCTCACCGGGGAGGCTGAGCAGCGCGGGGGCGGGCGCGTGGCGCTCCCAGACGTCAGCGGCGCGGCCGGCCTCCAGCAGTTCCGCGGTGATCCGCGCCCAGGTCAGGCCGTCCGGCCGGGACCGCAGCAACGCGACGAGGGCCGCGTGCTCGGCCAGGCTCCCCGAGATCATGCCGCCAGGGTACGGGCCGGTGCCCGGGGATGCCACCGGCTTGCTCGCGAGTCCGGTGACCGGCGCCGGCGCCTGGGTTAACCTGCGTGCAGGAGCACTGCGGCAGTTCAGCGTGGAACAGGAGCGGTAGACCATGGCCCTATCTCGCGACACCATGACGGATGAGCAGCGGAAGTCGGTCGCCCTGGAGTACCTGAAGGCGTTCGACAACGGCGGGACCACCTCCACCGGGGGCAGCATCCTGGACCTGTTCGCCGAGGACGCGCAGGTCTACTTCCCGAAGTGGGGCCTGGCCAACGGCAAGGAGGAGATCGGCAAGCTGTTCGGCGACGTGGGCGCGACCATCACGTCGATCACCCACCACTACTCGCACTTCAACTGGATCTTCTCCGGCGGCGACATGATCGTCTGCGAGGGCACCAGCCACGGCGAGCACAAGGACGGCCCCTGGCGGGCCGGCCTGCCCGAGTGGGCGGCCGGCCGCTGGTGCGATGTCTTCGAGATCCGCGACTGGGCGATCCAGCGTTGCTTCATCTACCTGGACCCGGACTACGCGGGCCTGGACACCGCCAGGTACCCGTGGCTGGCCGGCGGCCGCGCCGATTAGCGGCTGACCGGCGGCTTGCGGGCGACGCCGCCGTACACGCCCACGTCCGCGGGCCGGGGCCGCGGGCCGTCCTCGTCCGGGCGCCACTCCGAGGCCAGGACCACGCCGGGCGGGACAAGCTGCAGGCCGGGGAAGGCCAGGCGGGCGAGCTCGTCGGCCGTGCGCGCCTGCAGCGTCATCCCGCCTTCCCGGTAGGTGCGCTCCAGGCCATGCACGCCGACCGGATCGTCTTCGGGGCTGAGGTGCGTGACGGTCAGGTAGCTGCCGGGCGCCAGCGCCGCGAGCAGGGTCGCGAGGATCGCGCCGGGGTCTTCCTCGTCCGCGATGAAGTGCAAGATGGCGATCAGCATCAACGCCACCGGCTGGCTGAGGTCG
>JAICUO010000378.1 GCA_025935815.1 Streptosporangiaceae bacterium | reverse complement strand
GGATGCGACGAAGACATTCACCGTGGGCGGCAAAATAGTGCTCAATGGACGGATGACTGCCACTGGCGCGGGCCACTCTGTTTTTAATGGCGTGATCAGCGGCTCCGGCCCCTTCGTGAAGTCGGGTTCGGGAACCGCGACGACCACCTGCACGCCGCCGACCCGGACCGAGCGGACGCCGGCGCCGCCGCCGCCGAGCAGGCCGGCGATCACGGCGCCGTCAGTCAGGTCGGCGAAGACGACCTGGGCGCCGTCCTTGGCGCAGGACTCGACGAACGCGACGACGGCCGGGGCGATCTCGCTGAGGTTATCGACGGCGATGACGGCCAGGGACGCCCCGCCGCGCTGCTTGTGCGGCACCGCGTTGCGCAGGTAGCCGGCGACCCGGCGCAGGTCACGCTCGCGGGCCGCCCGCGACGGCCCGCCTGGCAGCCGGCTGGCCGTGAGCGGCCCGGTGCTGAGCCTGACCGGCGCGCCCAGCGCGGCGGCGATGTCATCGCGGCGGCGCAGCCGGTCGGAGATAAGCTCGCGGACCACGACGATCCCGAGGCCGAGGGCCAGGCCGCCGATGAGGCCGGACACCGCGTACTCAAGGAGGTCCTTCAGGTTCGAGTGATGGTTCAGCGTGGCCGGGTTGAGCACCTGGCTGCCATAGATCATCGCCGCGGTGGTGTTCTGCGCCTCGGCCTTCAGGCCGGTCACCGTCGATTCCAGCGTGGGCAGCTGGTCCTGGGCCACCTTGAGCGCGTTCTTCAGCGCACCGAGCTGGGCGGGGTCGGCCCCGGACGCCTGCAGCTGGCTGACCTTGGTCTGCAGCGTGGCGATGCGCGCCTGCGCCGCCGGGATCTGGGTGTCGTAGTCGGCCAGCTGCTTATTCTGCAGCGCGGTCAGCAGGGACGCGCGGAACCTCAGGTACTGGTTGCCGATCTCCCGGGCCCGGTCGACGGCCCCCTGCGCGGTCGGCGCGGTCACGGTGATGGACAAGACCTGATCGGTGACCAGGGCCGCGACGTAGGCGGCCCGGAAGCTCGACACGCTCTGGGTAAGGTGAAGCGCCTTCACCGTGTTCGCCGCGACGGTCTGGCTCTGCGCCATGTTTATCTGGGTCTGCATCGCCGAGACGGCGTCTTCGCCTGGGTTGTTCTTCAGCAAGATCGTGGTGCTGGCCGCGTACGAGACCGGGAAGTACGCGAACAGGGCGCCGCCGACGATCACGCCGACCGCGGCCATGGTGAGCCAGAACCTGCGGGTGCGACGGATCGACGCCCCGATGAACCCCAGGCTCGCGAACGCGCCGGCGACGTTGTACGCCGGGTGCTCCTGCGCGGTGGTGAAGTCCTCGTACGCCCACAGCCGCTCGCGCAGGTCATCACTGCTCAGCGCGTCCACGCTGAACGAGCTGGCATCGCGGGCGGCTGGCTTGGTCCCCTCGGACATCGAGTGATTGCGATCCGGCTCGTTCACCGTCGGGCCTCCATCGTGGGACCGGTAATTCTGGAGGGCATCCGTGCCACCGGTCGGGTGAGCTGCGGGATCCGCCCAGTCGTATGGTCGCCCGGCTCCGGGTTGGCGATGAGCAGGCCAACCACATCGCGCTCGTCGGCGGCGGCGCTGATGGCGGTGCGGGCCAGTTGCTCCGCGGTCGCCACCCCCGCCGACACGCCAAGGACGGTCGCCGTCGTGTGCATCATGTCGTCCATCCGGGGCCGCTCACCGTCGACGACCGCGACGACGACGGCCAGCATGGTGCCGCGGGGCACGTCAGCGGTGCCATCCTCGCGGGCGACGGTGACCCGGAGGTTGCCCTGCCGTCCGCTGGGCCCCTGCGCCCACTCCGAGCACGCCGTGCGCAGGGTAACGGCGGCGTTCCCGTCGGAGGTAGGGCCGATCACCAGCGTCGTCGGGATGCCAAGGGACGCGGCGTACACCGCGAACTGCGGGCCGAGCGCGAGCGCGCCCGGGTCAGAGGCCAGGGACACCACCCCCAGGGCGGCCGGCCCCTTGTCCCGGGACCCGTTGAGGACATTCACGCCGGACAGGCTGAGCTGCTGCAGCGCCTTGCGCATCCGCCAGGCGTGCACCACCCCCGGCTGGTAGCTGTTCAGGAGCTTCGCCCAGTCGATCGCGTTGCCCGGGCGGCTGACCGGGAGCGAGGCCAGGACGGGCACGCCGATCGCGTTGGCGATCTCGTCCCGTGCCCGCAGCCTCCGGTCGCCGCGGCCCAAGATGAGTCCCGCGATGGCCCCGACCAGCAGGCCGACCAGCGCGCCGACGCCGCCGTAGATGAGACGGTGCGCGAGCGGGTCCGGCCCGACCGCGCTCGCCGCCGGCTCCAGCAGGTGCGCGTTCACCCGGCCGAGCGGGCTCTGCGAGGACGCCAGGTAGCCGACGTAGCTGTTGGCGACCGCGTTGGCGATCGCGACCGCGCCGGCCCCGGTCGAGGCCTTGGCCTGGATCGAGATAATGTTGCCGCTGGGGTTGGCCGCGCTGACCTGGTCGCGCAGCTTGGCCAGGCTGACCGCCGGGGTGATGTTCGGCTGCGCCCCGGCCAGGACCGGGTCGCTGGCCGCGACGACCACCTCGGTGTCGATGTTGAGGGTCGCCAAGGACGGCATCACGACCAGGGCCGTGGCGCTGCGGGCCGGCGGGTTGACCGAGCCGTACGCAGCCCCGACCAGCAGGCCAATGCCCACGGCGACACCCACGGTGACCTTGTGTCTGCGGATGACGCGCATGGCGCGCCGCAGGTTCATTGGCTGCTGGCTCATTGGGCCTCCGCTGGAGTGTCCGGCACCGGACTGGCGGCAGATTGCCCCAATGATACGGCCAGATCGGAATGGGCCGATTCGACGTTAGCCGAATCCAGGAAGTGCAGCCGCGTGATTAGCGGCGCGTCCCGCCTGACCAGGCCGGTTCCCACCAGCGTGCTGGCGGGGACCTTCTCGCCGAGGCCCGCGGAGTACCAGCCGAGGATCGGGTCGGTCTCGCCCCGGTGCGCCCGCCATTGCAGGCCGGCCGGCAGCTCCAGCCGGGCGGCCCGGGCCGCTCCTCCCGCTTCCGAGGCCCAGCTCAGCTCGGCCACCGGGCCGTCGAGGGTCGCGGCGACCGCGGGCCCGAGGTGGTAGGCCAGCCGGACCTGGTGCCCGCCGCCGTCGATGACGTCGGTGATGTCGAGGCGCCGCGCGCTGGGGTTCAGGGCCACCGAGCGCCGGTGCCGGGCCGCCGGGCGCAGCGCGGCATACCCGTCGTGCTCGGCGGTCCAGCTCACCTCGGGTGCGTCCGAGCCGAGCTCCCGGGTCCGCGCCTGCCGCAGCCACATGAACGGTCCGCCGTCCACGGACTGGCTGACCCCGCCGATCTCCGCGGTGTTGTGCCCGATCGTCGAGCGGAAGTACGAACGCCACTGCGGCTCGCCGTGGTAGCAGTACGTGCCCGGGTCGGCCAGGATGTCCACTCCGTCGTGGCGGACTTCCACCGACAGCGCGTCGGCGTGCGCGTGGGCGGCGATGGACAAGAACCCGTGCGGCCCGCCGTCGCACCGGCACCAGATCTCCGGCGGCGACTGCGGTGCCGGTTCCGTTCGCAGCAGGGTCAGGCCCGCGTCCGCGAACCGGTGCGGACGCCGGTCGGGCCGGCCGTCCGCGCCGCGGCGGGCCTGGCCGACGAACGCCTCCAGCAGCGCCCTCCCCGCATCGTCGGGCACCGTCGGCCACCATTCCAGGGGGCCGAACAGCACCGACCCGAGCGCCAGCAGCGCCGGCCACCGGTTGTGCTCGGGCGCGTCCAGGAGCACCACGCGGCCCTCGTCGGAATCGGCCTGCCGGGGCGGCCGCAGTCGCACGTCGACCAGGGCGGCCATGTCGTCGGTCATCGCGCACAGCAGCCGCCAGCAGTCATCGCTGACCGGGTGCCCGGCGGCTTGCGCCTCCGCCGCGGCGAAGAAGCCGAGCTCGGCCACGAACCCGTGGTAGTCAGAGGCCAGCTCGCGGTTGATCCCGGACGGGAAGGTGTTGTGCCGCAGCGACCGCTCCAGCATGGAGGCCGACCGGCGGCGCCACCGGGTGCTCTCGGGGAACCACGGGAAGGCGCAGCTGGCCGCCAGCAGCCCCGCGGCCTCGGCGATCAGGTGGTTGTTGGCCGATGAGCCCCGGCTCTCGAATGTGGCGAGGTACTCCTGGTGCCAGCGGATCTGGCGCAGGGCGAGGTCGTTGCCCTCGAACAGGCCCGCGGCCCCGGCCCACCCGTCCAGCAGGCGCCTTATCCAGGCGAAGTTCATCAGGCGGATGCCCAGCTCGATCCCGCTCGTCCAGTTGATGCCAGACAGCAACGGGTTCGCCGCCCACCAGTCGCGCAACTGCCCGTCGACGCGCAGGGCGTAGGCGTCGTCGCCGGTCAGGTACCAGGCGACGGCCAGCAGCGTCAGGTGCTGGAGCCGGCTGACCTCCCAGACCTGCTTGACGTTGCCGACCGCTGACTCGTCGCGGTGGTTGACGCTGAAGGCGTAGGTTCCCGGGTCAGATCGCTGGCCAGTGGCCGGGCAGCGGAACCAGTCCGGGTCCTTCATGTCCGTGCGGGTGACGCCTAGCATCGTCCACTCGCCAGCCATGATCTTGTCCGCGTCCGCGATGATCGCCGCCTTGGCCTGCGCGGGCACCCGCGCCGCGGCATCCGCGGCGAGGGCGGGACCGAACTTCCGCTCGGCCCGCGGCCGGATGCCCTTGCCATCGAGCGGCGGCAGGCCGGCCACCTGGCCGGGCGGGACCTGCCGGGCCGCCCAGGCCCGCCGGACCGCCTGCTCGCGGAATCGCCAGACGACCTCGCCGGGCGACATCCGGCTAACCCTGCGCATGTACCAGCCGAGCTTGGAGGGGGCCGCCTCAGCACTCATGCACGCTCCGGCTTGCCGCTGAGGAGGCTCTCGCCCACCGCGATGGTGGCCCGGGTCACCGCGAGGAGCGCGTCGGGGGCGATCGGCATCGGGCCGCCGGTGCGCACCGCCTCGACGAACTGCTCCATCTCGGTGCGCTGCCCCTTGTCCTGGCCGCCGCGGGCCTTGGTGGCGGCCTTGCCGCGCCCGGACCACACGGTCGCCGTCTTGAAGTTCTCCATCAGGGCATTGCGGCCGCCGCCGGTGGCGTCCATGGTCTCCTTCGGGTACCGGCTGTTGCCGCCGGTGAGGTAGGCGATCGTGCCGGAGGCGCCGTTGGCGAACCGGATCGTCACCTGCACGTCCCCGTTCTCGGGGCCGCGGACGGCGTAGGCCTCTTCGGGCAGGCTGTCCGCCCACCAGGTCAGGGTGTCGATGAAGTGACCGCCCTCCCCGAGGAACCGCGACCCCTCCGCGCTCTCGTTGAGGTACCAGCTGTCGGCGGCCAGCTTCCCGGCGTTGACGAGGTAGCGGCTGTTGGAGGTGGCGGCCGACCCGCCGAATTCCTTGCGCATCGCCGTCAGCAGCGGCGCGAACCGCCGGTTGAAGCCGACCATCAGCCGGTCGTTGCCGGTCTTGGTGATCGCCTCGGCGACCGCGTCGGTTTCCGGCCGGGTCAGCGCCAGGGGCTTTTCCACGAACACCGCCTTGCCGGTTTCCAGCGCCCGGCAGACCAGCTTGGCGTGCGTCGCATGCCTGGTCACGATGAAGATCGCGTCCAGGCTCTCGTCGTCGAAGATCGCGTCGGAGTCGGTCGAGGCGGTGGTGAACCCGAACTTCTGCTGCGCGTTTACCGCCGACAGCGACTTGGTGGTCGCCACGTGCGCGAGGTTGGCCGGGCCGAGCCGCGCCAGGTGCGGCAGCAGCATCGAGGACGCGTAGTTGCCCGCCCCCACGAAGCCGATCCGGACCTCGGACTTGCGGCCCTTGCCCTTCGCCTTAACGGGACCCGGCTTCCCGTCCGCCACCACCTTGCTCGTGGCGGGCTGGGGCGCGTCCCCGGCGGGCTGCTCGTATTCCAGCAGCACGCCGACGGCCTTGAGCGTGCCCTCCTTGAGGTCGCCGTAGACCTTGGCCGCCTCCGCGAACGGGAAGACCCCGTCGATGAGGCTGGCGACCTCCAGGGAGTTGCGCGCCAGCAGCTCCAGGAAGGACTCCAGGTTGCGCCGCTCGGTCCACCGAACGTACCCCACCGGGTAGTCGACGCCCTCAAGCTCGTAACGCTCGTCGTAGCGGCCCGGTCCGTAGGACCGGGAGAACCGGACATCGAGCTCCTTCTCGTAGTAGGCGTTCCACGGAAGGTCGAGCTTCATCTTGCCGATGTCGATGACCCGCCCGCGGTCGCGGGCGAGCTTCACGGCCAGCTCGACAGGGCCGTTGGTGTGCCCGCCGGCGGCGAGGAAGACGTGGTCGGCGCCACGGCCGCTGGTGATCGCGGCCAGCCCGCTGGCCAGGGTATCCGGGTCATCGGGGGGACCCGCCAGGGCGGCGCCGGCCTTCTCGGCGAGGCGGCAGCGGGCCTCGACCGGGTCAACGCCAACCGCCTGCACGCCCGCGGCGACCAGGAGCCGGACCACCAGCTGGCCGATCAGGCCCAGGCCGATGACAACGGCGGTCTCGCCGAGCTGCACCTCCCCGCGCCGGACGCCGTGCATGGCGATCGACGCCACGGTCGCGAACGCGGCGTGCTCGGGGGCGACGCCGTCCGGCACGGCCGCGCACAAGTTGACCGGGACCCAGTTGTACTCGGCGTGCAGCGCCTGCTCGTTCCCGGCGCACGCGACCAGCTGCCCGACCGTGAACTCCTCCGCGCCCCGGCCCACCTCGGTGACGACGCCGCACAGCGAGTAACCAAGCGGGGTGTAGGAGTCAAGCTTGTTCATCACCTTCTTGTAGGTGGTGACCACGCCTTGCTGCTGCACCTGGTCCAAGACCTTGCGGACCTGATCCGGCCGGGCCCGGGCCATGCCGACCATCGACATGCTGGCCTCGGACACCTTCATCATCTCGGTGCCGGTCGAGATCAGGGAAAACAGCGACCGCACCAGGACGCCACCGGGGCGGCAGGTCGGGGCGGGCACGTCAAGGACGGCCAGCTCTCCCGACTTGTAGTTCTGCGCAATCTGCTTCATGTTGCGATCCTTAGACAATCAGTAAGCCAACAACATCTGATGGTCACGCTCCGACGCCGGCGGCGCGCACCTGGCGGTACCACAGCTCCATCGACAGCAGCTGCCAGATCTGCTTGGCGTAGTCTTCGCGGCCGGCCTGCTCATCGGCGATCAGCCGGCGAACCTGTTCCTTGCGGAGCATCCCGAGCTGCGTCAGCTCGCCCCCCACGAGCACGTCGCTGATCAGCTCCCGCAGGTCGTTGCGGACCCAGGCGCGCAGCGGGGCGCCGAAGGAAGCCTTGGGCCGGTGCACGATCTCGTTCGGCAGCCAGTTCTGCGCGGCGTCCTTGAGCGCGGCCTTGGCCGTCTTGCCGCGGATCTTGTCGCTGCCCTTGACCGAGAACGCGGCCTGGGCGACGATCAGGTCCACGAACGGGGTGCGCACCTCCACTGACGCGGCCATGCTGGCCCGGTCCGTGTACGTGAGGTTGAGCCCGGCCATGAAGAGGCGGGTATCAGCCAGGCACATCCGGTTGATCTCGTCATCGAGCTCATTGTCATTGTAGATGGCGGCGTGCTCGTCGAT
>JAICUO010000082.1 GCA_025935815.1 Streptosporangiaceae bacterium | reverse complement strand
GCCGTGCGCTTCCCCGGCCCGGACGGCGAGGCGATGCTCGACATGCAGCACCGGGCCATCTCCGCGATCCGGGACTGGAACCAAAAGCTCGGCCCCGAGGCCACCTACGTGGTCTGCTCGCACGGGGATGTCATCAAGGCCATCGTGGCGGACGCCCTTGGCCTGCACCTAGACATGTGCCAGCGCATCCAGGCCGATCCGTGCTCGCTGACGGTCATCAGGTACACGCCGCTGCGGCCCTTCGTGGTTCGGATGAACGACGTGGGCGGCAGCGTCGCTGACCTGCTGCCCCACCGCGGGGACGATGGTACGCCCGCGCTCGGAATTAGCGACGCCGCAGTTGGTGGCGGCGCTGGCGGTACGGGAGAATAGAAACTATGCCGGTCTATTACTATGACCCGCCGGAGAGGTTCGTAGCCGGTTCAGTCGGACAGCCGGGTGACCGCACCTTCTACCTGCAGGCAAGCTCCACTGGGCGCGTCACCAGCGTCGTCTTGGAGAAGTTCCAGGTCAGCCTGCTAGCCGAGCGCATCGATGAGCTGCTCGACGAAGTGCTGCGGCGCACCAGCGACCCCGGGATCCCGGCGGCGGCGCCCGCCGCGCTGCGCGACGACGGCCCCCTTGACCTGCCGCTGACCGAGGAGTTCAGGGTCGGCGCGATCGCGCTGGCCTGGGACGGCGACGGCGACCGGGTCGTCATCGAGGCGCAAGAGGAAAGCGACAAGCCGGTCGAGCCGCTGTCCGATGACATCCCGCCGGACGGGCCCGGGGTGCTGCGGGTCCGCATATCGCCGGCCGCCGCGCGGGCGTTCGCCCAGCGCGCGCAGGAACTGGTGGCGGCCGGCCGGCCGCCGTGCCCGCTGTGCGGGCTGCCGCTAGATGCCGACGGGCACGTCTGCCCCCGGCAAAACGGCCACCGGGCCGCGAGCGCGAACGGCTCCGAATAGCGTGGCTGAGGGGGCATGCGCCGGGGAAGCCGATCTCCCCGACGGCGAGCGGGCCGCGCTTGAACTTCTCGAGCGCGGCACGCTGGAGGTCGCCGGCCGCCTGGTCGACGCCTCCAACGCGACGCTCTTTTGCACCATCAGCGGCGGCGGGGCCGAGGCCGCCTGTGTCTACAAGCCGGTCGCGGGCGAGCGGCCGCTGTGGGACTTCCCGACCGGGACCCTGGCCGGTCGCGAGGTAGCCGCGTACGTGGTCTCCCGCGCCGCCGGCTGGAACATAGTGCCGCCGACGGTGATGCGCGACGGGCCGTTCGGGCCGGGCATGTGCCAGCTGTGGATCGACCTGGACGAGCAAGTGGACCTTATCGCCTTGGCCCGGCGCGATGACCACGTGGGCCTGCGCGAGATGGCGGTCTTCGACGCCGTCATCAACAACGCGGATCGCAAGGTCGGTCACCTGCTCCCGGTCACCGACGGCCACCTGTACGGGTGCGACCATGGCGTCACCTTCTCCGAGGAGTACAAGCTGCGCACCGTGCTGTGGCAGTGGCGCGGCAAGTCGCTGCCCCGTCAGTCGGTGGAGGTGCTCCGCCGGCTGGCCGACGGGCTGGGCAGCCCCGTTCCCGGGCACTCCAGCGGCTGGCTAGCCGACGAGCTCGCCAGTTACCTGACGCCCGCCGAGGTGGCGGCCACCAGCGCCCGGGTGGCCACGCTGCTCAAGCACCGCGTGCACCCATTTCCCCCCGACGACTGGCCCGCCATCCCCTGGCCGCCGGTGTTATCTGAGGGATACCCGCCAATCCTGCGGATCCCCGGGCCCGGCGCCGGAGCAGAAGCTTACTCGTCGTCGGCGGGGTCGCCGCGGTGCCTCAGGTAGCGCTCGAATTCCCGGGCGATCGCGTCGCCGGAGGCTTCGGGCAGGTCGGTGGCGTCCTTGGCTTCCTCGAGCGTGCGCACGTACTCGGCGACGTCGGAGTCCTGCTGGGCGAGCTCGTCCACGCCGCGCTGCCAGGCGCGGGCCTCCTCCTGCAGGTCGCCGGCGGGCAGCGGCGCGTCCAGGATGTCCTCGACGGTGCGCAGCAGCGCCAGCGTGGCCTTCGGGGAGGGCGCGTTGGACACGTAATACGGCACTGAGGCCCACAGGGTCACCGCCGGGATCTCGGCGTTGTTGCACGTGTACTGCAGCACGCCGACAACGCCGGCC
This sequence comes from Streptosporangiaceae bacterium, assembly GCA_025935815.1. GTDB lineage: Bacteria > Actinomycetota > Actinomycetes > Streptosporangiales > Streptosporangiaceae > Trebonia. The sequence goes on along the minus strand of JAICUO010000082.1, from coordinate 15,118 downwards.
GACCCCTTGTAGTCGGCGGGCTCGGAGCCAACGCCGCGCAGCAGCCGCGGATCGGACCCGCTGACCTGGACTGGCACCGGCCGGGTGTGCGGGGAGTCGGCCAGCAGCGCGCCGATCAGCACGACCATCTCGACGCCGAGCTCCTTGAACCCGCCGATTAGCTCATCGGTGAAGCCGCGCCAGCGCATGTTCGGCTCGACGCCGTGCACGAGCACGATGTCACGGGCCAGCCCGGTGGCCTCGCGCCGGGCCAGCGACAGCCGGGTGGTCGGCCAGACCAGACGCTCGGCACGCCCAGCGATCACGTCGATAACCGGCCGGTTGACCTGGAAGTCGTAGTAGTCGTCGGGATCGATCGCCGCGATCGGCGTTGAATCCCACGCGATCCCCAGGTGGGCCACCACGCCGCTGGCGGCCTCCGCCGCATCATTCCATCCTTCGAACGCGGCCAGGGCCACGGGATGGGTGAGCGTGCCGACGTCGCTGAACTTGATGGTTCCACCTCCGAAAGCCGCGCGGCGCGCCGCGAGTCACTTACAGCCTATGTGGTCCAGCGGTTAGGCGCGTGACCTCATACACGTACCCACCAGGAGGGTGCGCACCAACCACATCAACCTCCTAACCCCCGTGAAGTATGCGCTCGCCTCCGGTATTTTGGGGTTTGTCACAAAAGAGATTGGGGTCTGGCCACAAAGCCGGCCCGCCCCTACACTGGGGAAGCCTACGAGCGGGACGATGGCGAAAGGTCACATGACGTTGACGGACACGGGGTCGGCAGACGCTTTCCTGGCAGCTAATGGACGCCCGCAGGGGCTGCGCGAGGCCCTGGCCGAGCGCGTCGTCATCGCCGACGGGGCGATGGGCACCATGCTGCAGGCCAGCGACGCCACCCTAGATGACTTTCAGGGGCACGAGGGCTGCAACGAGGTCCTCAACGTCACCCGGCCCGACATCGTGCGCGGCGTTCACCAGGCCTACCTGAACGCGGGCGCGGACTGTGTCACGACCAACACCTTCGGGGCGAACCTCGGCAACCTGGGGGAGTACGACATCTCGGACCGGATCGTCGAGCTGGCGGAGGCGGGCGCCCGGCTGGCCCGCGAGGTGGCCGATGAGCACGCCAGCGCCGACGGGCGGCCGCGCTGGGTGCTGGGCTCCATCGGCCCGGGCACGAAGCTGCCGACGCTCGGGCACGTCACCTTCCGCGAGCTGCGGGACGCCTACTACGACAACGCGGCCGGCCTGCTGCGGGGCGGCGCGGACGCCCTGATCGTGGAGACCTGCCAGGACCTGCTGCAGGCGAAGGCCACGATCATCGGCGCGAAGCGCGCGGTGGCGGAATTGTCCCCCGGCGCGCTCGTCATCGCGCAGGTCACGATCGAGACGACGGGCACGATGCTGCTCGGCAGCGAGATCGGGGCGGCGCTGACGGCGCTGGAGCCGCTGGGCGTGGACATGATCGGCCTCAACTGCGCCACCGGGCCCGGCGAGATGAGCGAGCACCTGCGCTACCTGGCCGCGCACTGCCGGGTGGGCCTGTCCTGCTTCCCGAACGCGGGCCTGCCCGAGCTGACGGCGGACGGCGCCCGCTACCCGCTCACGGCCCCGGAACTGGCCGACGCGCACGACCGGTTCACCGCCGAATTCGGGCTCTCGCTGGTCGGCGGCTGCTGCGGCACCACCCCCGAGCACATCGCCGCGCTCGTGGAGCGGCTGGGCGGCCGCCCCGTCGCCCGCCGCCGCCCCCGGCCGGAGCCGGGCGTCGCGTCGCTGTACAGCCACGTCCCGTTCCGCCAGGACACCTCTTACCTGTCGATCGGCGAGCGGACCAACGCCAACGGGAGCAAGGCGTTCCGCGACGCGATGACGCAGGACCGCTTCGAGGACTGCGTGGCGATCGCCCGCGGCCAGACGCGCGACGGCGCCCACCTGCTCGACGTGTGCGTGGACTACGTGGGCCGCGACGGCGTCGCCGACATGAAGCAGGTCGTCGGCCGGCTCGCCACGGCGGCCACGCTGCCGCTGGTGCTCGACTCCACTGAGCCGCCGGTGATTGAGGCGGGGCTGGAGCTGCTGGGCGGGCGCGCCGTGATCAACTCGGTCAACTACGAGGACGGTGACGGCCCGGAATCCCGGATCGCCAGGCTGATGCCCGTCGTCAGGGAGCACGGCGCGGCGGTGGTGGCGCTGACGATCGACGAGCGCGGGCAGGCGCGCACCGCCGAGTGGAAGGTCGAGGTCGCCGCCCGGCTGATCGAGGACCTGACCGGCAACTGGGGGATGCGCCAGTCCGACATCATCGTGGACTGCCTCACGTTCCCGATCGCGACGGGGCAGGAGGAGACCCGCCGGGACGCGGTCGAGACGATCAACGCGATCGCCGAGCTGAAGCGCCGCTACCCGGAGGTGCAGACGACGCTCGGCGTCTCCAACGTGTCATTCGGACTCAAGCCGGCCGCGCGGGCGGTGCTCAACTCCGTCTTCCTCAACGAGTGCGTGCGCGCCGGGCTGGACTCCGCGATCGTGCACCCGTCCAAGATCATGCCGCTGGCGCGCATCCCCGACGAGCAGCGGCAGGTCGCCATGGACCTCGTCTACGACCGGCGGCGCGAGGGGTATGACCCGCTGTCGCGGCTGCTGGAGCTCTTCGAGGGCATCGACGCGGTGTCCGCGAAGGCCGACCGGGCCGCCGAACTGGCCGCGCTGCCGTTGTGGGAGCGGCTCAAGGGGCGGATCATCGACGGTGAGCGGCAGGGCCTAGAGGGTGACCTGGACCTGGCGCTGGAGCAGCGGCCGGCGCTGGAGATTGTCAACGACGTGCTGCTGGACGGCATGAAGACGGTCGGTGACCTGTTCGGCTCCGGTCAGATGCAGCTCCCGTTCGTGCTGCAATCCGCTGAGGTGATGAAGGCCTCCGTCGCGTACCTGGAGCCGTACATGGAGCGGACCGGGGCGGGCGGCCGGGGCACCATCGTGCTGGCCACGGTCAAGGGCGACGTGCACGACATCGGCAAGAACCTGGTCGACATCATCTTGTCCAACAACGGCTACGAGGTCGTCAACATCGGCATCAAGCAGCCGATATCCACGATCATCGCCGCCGCCGAGGACAACGGCGCTGACGTCATCGGCATGTCCGGGCTGCTGGTGAAGTCGACGGTGGTCATGCGCGACAACCTGGCCGAGCTGAACTCCCGCCAGCTGGCCAAGCGCTGGCCGGTCCTGCTGGGCGGGGCCGCGCTCACCCGCGCGTACGTGGAGCAGGACCTCGCGGCCGTGTTCGAAGGCGAGGTCCGCTACGCCCGCGATGCCTTCGAGGGGCTGCGCCTGATGGACGCCGCAATGGCCGTCAAGCGCGGCGATCCCGGGGCAAAGCTGCCCGACCTGCGGGTGCGCCGCGTCGCCGCCCGCCCGTCGGCGGCGGGGGAGGGGGAAGCCGAGCAGGAGCGCGGGACTCGTTCGGGAGAGGTAAGCCTGGAAAACCCGGTGCCCGAGCCGCCTTTTTGGGGGACGCGGGTAGTCAAGGGCCTCCCGCTGGCCGAGTACGCCTCCTACCTGGACGAACGGGCCACCTTCATGGGCCAGTGGGGGCTGAAGGCCTCCCGCAAGCCCGGCGGCCCGTCCTACGAGGAACTGGTCGAGTCCGAGGGCCGGCCGAGGCTGCGGATGTGGCTGGAGCGGGCGCAAACCGAGGGGCTGCTGCAAGCCGCCGTGGTGTACGGGTACTTCCGGTGCGTCAGTGACGGCAATGACGTGATCGTGCTGTCGGAGGCGGGGCAGGAGCTGGAGCGGTTCACCTTCCCCCGCCAGCGCCGGGACGCGCGGCTGTGCCTGGCCGACTACTTCCGGCCAGTGTCCACGGTGGACACTGGTGCGGGAGGCGCGGCCGCCGGCGGCACCGACGTGATCGCGTTCCAGCTGGCCACCATGGGCGCCGGGCTCAGCGGGGCGACGGGGGAGCTGTTCGCCAAGAACGCCTACCGCGAGTACCTGGAGCTGCACGGGCTATCGGTGCAGCTCACCGAGGCCCTCGCGGAGTACTGGCACCGGCGGGTGCGCGAGGAGCTGGGCATCGCGGCGGCCGACCCCGCCGACCTGGACGGGTTCTTCAGCGTGAAGTACCAGGGCGCGCGGTACTCCATCGGCTACCCAGCCTGCCCCGACCTGGCCGACCGGGCGAAGATCGCGCGGCTGCTCGACCCGGCCCGGATCGGCGTGGAGCTGTCGGAGGAGATGCAACTGCACCCGGAGCAGTCCACCGACGCCATCGTCGTCCACCATCCCCAGGCCAAGTACTTCAGCGTGTAGCCTGGGGCCTCGTGCTAGAAGCCGTCTTGTTCGACATGGACGGGCTGCTGGTCGACACCGAGCCGCTGTGGCTGGAGACCGAGACCGAGGTGATGGCGCGCCTGGGCGCCCCCTGGTCCGAGGCCGACCAGCAGGCGCTGCTCGGCGGCAGCATGGACCGCACCGTTTCTTATCTCCTCGCCCGGGCCAGCAGACCAGTGCCGCCGGAGACGGTGGAGCGGTGGGTGACGGAGGGGATGCTGGAGCGGGTCGCGGCCGGGCGGGTGATCGTGCGGCCCGGGGCGCGGGAACTGCTCGCCGAGGTCGCGGCGGCCGGGGTCGCGCACGCGCTGGTGACGTCGTCGCAGCGGGCGTTCGCCGAGCCGGTGCTGGCCAGCACCGGGCTGCGGTTCCCGGTCGTGGTCACCGGGGATGACGTCAGCGCGCACAAGCCCGACCCGCAGCCCTACCTGCTCGCCGCCCGCCTGCTCGGCGTGGACCCGGGGCGCTGCGTGGCGCTGGAGGATTCGCCGAACGGGGTCGCCTCCGCCACGGCGGCCGGCTGCCGGGTCATCGCGGTGCCGTCGCTGCTGCCGATCCAGCCCGCGCCGGGCCGTGTCATCGCCCAGTCGCTGAGCGAGGTTAACCTCAAGGGACTGGGACTACCCGCGTCAGGGGCGGGTATGCCCGATTACGGGAGGCGGCGTCCATGAATGGGTACAGTAGCGCTTTCTGGCTCGCGCTTTGCGCCAGCCTCACGGCGCTGGGGCTGGTGCTCACGGTCCTCGTCGGGCGAAAGCGCAGCACCAGGGCGATGCTGCACGGGGCCGCGTGGTCACTGATCCCCATCGCGGCGTACATGACCGGGTCAACCTTGATGCTGTGGCGGATCGGGGAGGCGATCGGCTCGTTCGCCTCGTCCTTCGTCTTCAGCACGCTGCGCTGGGCGGGGATTGGCGTGGTGGCCCTCATAGTCGTGTTGTTCCTGGCCAGCGGCGGGCGAGCTCGCCGCAAGGCCGCGCGGGAGGGTCGCGCCACGCGCGTGGGGCGCAAGCGGGAGAAGAAGGCCGCCGAGGCCGCGGGCGATGGGAGCGCGGGGGCGGTTACAGCGGGCAGTAGGGGCGCGGTAACGTCTGGTGCGGCCGGTGGTTTGGGCCTGACCGGCACGGGAAGGGTCTCGGAAAGTGCCGGGACACCTGTAGCGGCGGCTCGCAATCCCGAGCCGGCGCGACGGGGGAAGGCGGCGGGCGGCAAGCCGGCGGCCGACAACGACATGGCTGATATAGAGGAGATCCTGCGCAAACGAGGAATCTTACCAGCAACGCATGAGTGCCTCGACCCGCCGAGGCACTAGGGCACAGGTGTAATGATTGCGCGGCGGTAAACTCTTGCGTCAAGTCGGGGCGTTCGGCGAAAGATTTCCTGCTCAAGGACGCGTCTGCGCAGATCACCTTCGGGTCACGATTAACCGAGGCGAGATCGCTTTTGGTTCCCAAATCACCGATAGCGTCTTACTCTTAGCAACGGCTAACTACGCCTGGGCCTGGTACAGCCAACGAGGGCTATGCCGCCAGTCGCAGCACAACCGTCCCGCACGGCATGTCGCCTGGCGGTTACCCTCGCGAATGACCTTCGCCGAGTAGACATCTTAGGAGGAGCAGGGTGGTGAGACACTTCCGCTTGCAGGCATTCGGTGCCGTCGCGGGCGCGGTGGCCGTTACCGTGCTAGCTGCCGCGTGCAGCAGTTCACCAAGCACCAGCACTGGTACTGGCACAGGCAACGGGCCGGGTAACGGCAGCGGCGCCGTAACGGCGGGCTGGCAGGGGCTTAACCCTGGCACCGGCGCACCGAAGTCGGGGGGCACCCTTGCCATGATCGGCGTCAGCGACGTCGAGTTCATGGACTACGACACCGCTTACTACACCACGGACAGCCTGTTCGACCGGATGACCTTGCGGTCGCTGTACAACTGGCCGGCCGTGGCCGGGCCCGCGAACCTGCAGCCCGCGCCAGACCTGGCCACGGCGCTGCCGACGGTCAGCAACGGCGGCACTACGGTGTCGGTGACGATCCGCGACGGCGTGATGTGGAATTCCACCCCACCGCGCGCGGTGACCGCCGAGGACGTGGTCCGCGGCATCACGCGCGCGTGCAACCCCAGCCCGACCGCCTTCGGCGGCATGGCTGACTTTGAGTCCACCATCAAGGGCCTGACCGAGTTCTGCACCGGCTGGCCGAAGGCCGCCGCGACCAGCGCCGCCGCGCAGAAGACCTACCTTGACACCCACAACGTGTCGGGCATCACGACCTCCGGGAACACCATCACGTTCCAGCTGACCCAGCCGGCCGCGTGGCTGACTGGCGCCATGACGATGGGCCCGTTCTTCGCGACGCCGATCGAGGCCGAGAACGCGCTGCCGGGCACCCCGGGCATCTACAACCACATGCTGGCCGACGGCCCCTACCAGATGGACTCCTACACACCGAAGAAGTCCATCTCGCTGAGCCGCAACCCGGTGTGGAAGGCGAGCACGGACCCGATCCGCAAGGCTTACGTCGACAAGGTAACCATCGACGAGACCGGCAGCCAAACCACGATCTACCAGGAGATCGGCACCGGAACGCCGTCGCTGGGGATGACGTGGGACTCGCGGCCGCCGCCGTCGAACACCTCCAAGCTGCTGGGCCTCATCAAGTCCAACAGCGGCCTGGTGAACCTGGGCGCGACCTACAGCTCTAACCCGTACCTGGTCTTCAACACGGTCTCGCCGAACAACAACGGCGCGCTGAAGCAGGCCGCGGTCCGGCAGGCGCTGTCCTACGCGCTCGACCGCAGCCAGATCCTCAAGACGCTGGGTGGCACGACGATCAACCCGCCGCTCACCCACGTCCTGCCGACGGGCATCGACGGGTCGCAGGGCACCCCGGCGGATTACAACCCGTATCCGTACACCCCGGACAAGGCCAAGAGCATGCTGTCCACGGCCGGGTTCACCTCGACCAGCCCGCTGACGATCAAGCTGCTGTACCGCAGCGATAGCCAGGGGTCGACGAAGGCCGCGCTGAACGTCGCTTCCCAGCTCAACGCGCTGGGCAGCGCGAAGGTGACCCTGGTGGCCACCAACCAGTCGGACTTCTACGGCAAGTACCTGTACGTGACCAGCACCCCGTCCCCGGCCCAGCAGGGCACCTGGGACGCCGCGATCGCGGGCTGGGGCCCGGACTGGTACGGAAACTCGGCGGTGAGCTTCTTCAACCCGCTGTTCACGCCCGGCGGCTTCCCGGCCGCTGGCGGCAGCAACTTCGGGTACTTCTCGGACCCCACCGTCAACAACCTGGTCAAGCAGGCGCTCGCCCAGCCGACTGAGGCCCAGGCCGACACCTTCTGGGCGAAGGCCGACCAGGCCGTCATGGCGGCGGCCGCGTTCTACCCGATCACCCAGGAGCTCGCGCTCGCCGAGCACGCGCCCTACGTGCACAACGCCGTGTACATGACGCAGTACCAGCAGTTCGACCCGACTAACGTCTGGCTGTCCACGCCAGGCAGCAGCTGAGCCTTAGCTCTCGGCCCCCCCGGCCCGCCCTGTGACGGGGCGGCCCGGCGGGGTTACATTCAAGCTAGATGTCACAATCAGCATGAAAGGCGAGCTACGTGCCGCTCCTTCAAGTTGAAGACCTGAGGGTGTCGTTCCGCACGGCGGACGGCATCGTGCAGGCAGTGCGCGGAGTCTCCTACGACGTTGAGGCCGGGCAGACCCTCGGCATCGTCGGTGAATCGGGCTCCGGCAAGAGCGTCTCCACCCAGACGATCATGGGCCTGACCCGGGGAGCGCAGGTCTCCGGGCGCGCCGTGTTCGAGGGCAAGGACCTGCTGACCGCCTCCGCTGGCGACATGCAGCGGATTCGCGGCGCCAAGATCGGCATGATCTTCCAGGACCCCCTGACCAGCTTGCACCCGTACTACAAGGTCGGCTGGCAGATCATCGAGATGATCCAGCAGCATGAGAGCGTGAGCAAGGAGGACGCGCGCAAGCGCGCCGTGGAACTGCTCCGGCTGGTGGGCATCCCGCACCCCGACCGGCGGGTCGATGACTACCCCCACCAGTTCTCCGGCGGCATGCGCCAGCGCGCTATGATCGCCATGGCGATGGCGCTGAACCCGGCGCTGCTGATCGCCGACGAGCCGACCACCGCCCTCGACGTGACCGTCCAGGCCCAGGTGCTGCGGGTCATCCAGCGCATGCAGGAGATGTTCGGCACCGCGGTCATCCTCATCACCCACGACCTCGGCGTGATCGCCGACGTGGCCGATGAGGTGCTGGTGATGTACGGCGGCGAGGTCATGGAGCGAGCTGACCGGCGGACCCTGTTCTTCAATAGCCATCATCCCTACACTGAGGGCCTGCTGCAGTCGCTGCCCGCCTACGGCGGGGCGCGCGAGCGGCTCCGCCCGATCCCCGGGCAGCCACCGAGCCTGCTGAGCCCGCCGCCCGGCTGCCCGTTCGCGCCGCGCTGCCCGTACGTGATGGACCGCTGCCGCACCGAGGACCCCCCGCTGGCCGCGGCGGGCGAAGAGCCCGGCCACATCTCGGCCTGCTGGCTGCCGCACCGCGGCTCCGAGCGCGCGGAACTGCGGCGCAAGCTGCTGGAGGCCGAGCCGGCTGGCACGGCCCCGTCCGCCGGGGGAGCGTGAGGAGAACATGAGCACGCCAGACAACGATGTCCTGCTTCGGGTGGACAACCTCGTCAAGTACTTCCCGGTCAAGTCGTCGGGGTACTTCCAGAAGAGGGAGTACGTCCACGCCGTCGACGGGGTGAGCCTGAGCGTCAGGCGCGGGGAGACCTTCGGCATCGTCGGCGAGACCGGGTCCGGCAAGTCGACGCTGGGCCGGTCGATCGCCCGGCTGTATGACATCACGGCCGGGTCGATCACCTTCGACGGGGAGGAGATCTCCCGGCACTCCCAGCGGCGCATGCGCCCGCTGCGCCGGCAGATCCAGATGATCTTCCAGGACCCGATGGGCTCGCTGAACCCGCGCCGCCGGGTCGGGTCCATCATCGGCGACCCGTTCGCGATCCACGGCCTGGCCACCGGCGCCGAGCGCAAGCGGCGGGTCCAGGACCTCATGGAGCGCGTCGGGCTGAATCCCGAGCACTTCAACCCCATCCCGGCGGAGTGCACCGGCGGGCAGCGCCAGCGCAGCGGCGTGGCCCGGGCGCTGGCCTTCCAGCCGAAGCTGATCATCTGCGACGAGCCGGTGTCCGCGCTCGACGTGTCCATCCAGGCACAGGTCATCAACCTGCTCGCCGACCTGCAGGCCGAGTTCGGCCTGACCTATATCTTCATCGCGCACGACCTGTCGGTGGTGCGCCACGTGAGCAACAACGTCGCGGTGATGTACCTAGGGCAGCTCACCGAGATCGCCCCGGCCGACGACCTGTTCACGGTGGCGCGCCACCCCTACACCGGGGCGCTGTTGTCGGCGGTGCCACTGCCCGACCCCGACCAGTCCGAGCGGCGCGAGCAGATCATCCTGGTCGGCGACGTGCCATCGCCCATCGCCCCGCCGTCGGGCTGCCGCTTCCACCCCCGGTGCCCGAAGGCCGCCCCGGTCTGCGTGAGCACCGTCCCGGTGCTGGAGCCCAAGCTCGGCGACCGGCCAGTTCACGTGGCCGCCTGCCACCTGCCGATGGCCCAGGGGGAAAACCTGGCCGACTTCCACCCGACCATCGCGGCCGCGCAGCGGGTCATCGAGGGCGGCGGGTTGCTGTCAGGTGACGAGGCAGAGGTGAGCACGGTGGCCGCGGAAGCGCTGGCCACCGCGCCCGACGCCGCCCAGTCGGAAGGACGAAGGCAATGAGCAGCAGTCCCGAAGTACGCGGCCGGCACGCGGGCAAGCCCGCCGTGACGTCCGGCTCGGCGGCCGGCACCGCCACGATGGAACTGCCGCCGGCCGCCAAGAAGATCGAGGGCCGCAGCCCGTGGCGGCTGGCCCTGGAGCGCCTGCGCAAGGACCGGGCGGCGAAGGTCGCCGCGGGCACGATCACGGTGATCGTCTTGTGCGCCCTGCTCGCGCCGCTGATCGCCAGCTGGATCGGGCACGGGCCGAACCAGCAGTTCATCGACACCGGCCTGGACGCCGAGGGCAACCCGCTGGCGCCGAGCGGCACCTTCTTCTTCGGCACCGACTCCAACGGCCGGGACCTGTTCATCCGCGTCCTCTACGGCGCCCGGATCTCCCTGGTGGTCGGCGTCCTGGCCACCTTGATCAGCGTCGCCCTGGGCACGTTCTTCGGCCTGGTGGCCGGGTACCTGGGCGGGGTCGTGGACAGCCTCATCGCGCGGCTCATCGACGTCGTGCTGTCGATCCCGTTCCTGGTGATCGCCATCTCGATCGCCTACATCTCGCACCCCGGCTTCTGGCTGGTGGTCTTCGTCGTGGGCGTGCTCGCCTTCACCTATCCGGCCCGGATCGTCCGCGGGCAGGTGATCTCCCTGAAGGAGAAGGAGTACGTCGAGGCGGCCCGGGCGCTGGGCGCCGGGCCGATGCGGATCATGTTCATCGACCTGCTGCCGAACGTGGTCGCCCAGGTGATCGTGTACGGGTCGCTGCTGATCCCGCTGGCGATCGTGTCCGAGGCATCGCTGTCCTTCCTGGGCGTCGGCATCCCGCCGCCCACCGCGGACTGGGGGGCGATGATCAACGACGCGTCGGGCTACTACCAGGCCGGGTTCTGGTGGTACCTGCTGTTCCCCGCCCTCGCGCTGCTGATCACCACGCTCGCCTTCAACATCCTCGGCGACAGCGTCCGCGACGCGATGGACCCGCGCGGCGCCGGGATCTACGAGTAGGAGCCTGACCCCATGACCCGCTTCCTCATCCGTCGGATCGGGCAGGCCATCCTGGTCCTGTTTGCCGCCTCCATCGCGGTGTTCCTGCTGTTCTTCGTCGGCCCCGGCCCCAACCAGGTCGCCCGGACCTTCGCCGGGCGCCTGGGCACCCCGCAGCGCATCTTGGAGATCAAGCACGCCCTGCACCTTGACCAGCCGCTGTACCTGCAGTACCTGCACTGGGTGGGGAACCTGCTGCAGGGCAACCTGGGCTTTGACTACTACAAGGGCCAGTCGGTCAACACCGTGGTGGGGCAGGCCCTGCCGGCGACCGTCTCACTGGTGATCGGGGCGGCGATCTTGTGGATCGCCTACGGAGTGTTCAGCGGCGTGGTCTCGGCGGTGCGGTCCCGGTCGCTGCTGGACCGGGGCTTCACCACGGCGGCGCTGTTCTTCTACTCGATGCCGACGTTCGTCCTCGGGTACACCCTGATCTTCATCTTCGCCTACGAGCTGTACCGGGTGACCAAGTTCTTCCCGTTCAGCTCCTACGTCCCGCTCACCACTGATCCCTGGCAGTGGTTCGTGCACCTGATCTTGCCGTGGCTCACGCTGGCGATGGTGACGGCGGCGGCCTACACGCGGCTGACCCGAACGTCGATGCTCGACGTCCTCGGCGAGGACTACATCCGCACCGCGCGGTCCAAGGGCATGTCCGAGCGGCGGGTGATCCGGGTGCACGGGCTGCGCGCGGCGCTCACGCCGGTCGTCACCCTGGCGGGCCTGGACATCGGCACCGCGCTCGGCGGCGTCATCATCACCGAGCAGGTGTTCGGGATCCCCGGGCTCGGCTGGACTATCGTGCAAGCGATTGGCCAGCAGGACCTGCCGATCATCATGGGAATCGCGATCCTCGCGGCGACCTTCGTGGTGGTGGCGAACGTGATCGTCGACATCATGTACGCGGTGCTTGACCCGCGCGTCCGGCTGCACTGAGGCCGGCGACGATAGTCACCGCAAGCACGCCCGGGGAGCCTGTAACAGCAGCTCACAGGCTCCCCGCGAGTGGCCTGCGGCCCCCTAAGTTACGCGCGAGTATCAAACATGACGATTGCGCTCGAATGGCGTCACGATCAGGCCACGATGGCATCCCGGCTCTGGTGCCGGCGAAGAGTTAATCGGAAACTTGGTCACTAGGTCAGCGCAGACACCAAGCCGGCCTAGTGCGAGTGAGTGAGGTTGGTGGCAGCTGTGACCGTTTCAGTTGACCCTGCGGCGGGTCATCTTGAGCCGGAGGCCACGGCGACGGCTCCGGGTGCGCCCGTCATCGAGGGCCGCTCGCTCGGCCAGATCGCCTGGCGGCGGCTGCGCCGTGACAAGGTCGCCATGGCCGGGGGGACGTTCATCGCGTTCCTCGTCGTGGTTTCGATCATCGGGCCGTACTTCGTGCAGGACCCGACGGTCTACCACTCCAGCCTGATCGACCCGACCTTCAGCCGGCCGATCGGGCCGTGGGGCGGCATCAGCCTCGCCCACCCGTTCGGCGTGGAGCCGATCACCGGCCGGGACATGCTCGCCCGGATCGTCGACGGGGCGCCTTACTCCCTGCTCATCGGCTTCCTGTCCACCGTGCTGGCGGTGGTGATCGGCGTGTTCTTCGGCATCATCGCCGGCTACTTCGGCGGCTGGACCGACTCGGTGATCGCGCGGGCCATGGACGTGTTCCTGGCGTTCCCGCTGCTGGTGTTCGCGATCGCCCTGGTCGGCGTGATCCCCAACTCGGCATTCGGCATGTCCGGCAACCAGTTGCGGGTCGCGCTGCTCGTCTTCGTCATCGGCTTCTTCGCCTGGCCGTACATGGGCCGCATCATTCGCGGCCAGGTCCTGTCGCTGCGCGAGCGGGAGTTCGTCGACGCCGCCCGCAGCATCGGCGCCCGCGGCCCGTACATCCTGTTCCGTGAGCTGCTGCCCAACCTCGTCGGGCCGATCCTGGTCTACGCGACGCTGCTTATCCCGACGAACATCCTGTTCGAGGCGGCCTTGGACTACCTGGGCGTCGGCCTTATCCCGCCAACCCCGAGCTGGGGGCAGATGCTGTCCAGCGCGGTGTCCAACGGGTTTTACTACATCGACCCCATGTTCATGATTATCCCGGGCCTGGCCATCTTCATCACGGTCATGGCCTTCAACCTATTCGGTGACGGGCTGCGTGACGCGTTTGATCCGCGGACACGCTAGCCCCGAAGGCCGAGTACCCCTGAAAGGAGAACAGCGCTCCTCATGACAACGATGAGAAGACGCAGGTCCCTCGCTATAACAGCCGGCGCGGCCATGGCCGCCCTGGCGCTAGCCGCCTGCGGCGGCGGCGCCACGAGCACGACAGGCGCGGCGGGCCCGACCGGCGGCAGCACCGGGGGCAGCACGGGCGCGACCGGCGGCCACGCGGTGGCCAACGCGGGCGTCACCGGCATCGCGAACCCGTCGGACCACAAGGGCGGCACGCTGACCTTCGCCAGCAGCAGCACGCCCGACTCGCTCGACGGCGGCAACGAGTACTACGCCTGGACCCTCAACTTCAACCGGCTGTACCAGACGCCGCTGCTCACCTACAAGTCCTCGCCCGGCGGGGCCGGCACCACGATGGTGCCGGGCATCGCGACCGCGCTCGGCCAGGTGAGCCCGGACGGCCTGACGTGGACGTACCACATCAAGAAGGGCCTGAAGTACGAGGACGGCTCGGCGGTCACCGCCGGGGACGTCAAGTACGCGGTGGAGCGCACCTACGACCGCGGCGTGCTGGCCAACGGCCCGAGCTACTTCCCCCAGCTTCTCGCGGACCCGACCTACAAGGGCCCGTACAAGGACCCGAACGGTGACCTGACCTCGATCGTCGTCCCGGACCCGTACACCATCCAGTTCCACCTGCTGGCCCCGTTCCCGGACTTCGACTACGTGGTGGGGGCCTTCGGGCAGACCGCCCCGGTGCCGAAGGCCAAGGACACCGGGGCCAAGTACGAGCTCCACCCCATGTCGACCGGTCCTTACATGTTCCAGAGCTACCAGGTGAACAAGCAAGCCGTGCTTGTGAAGAACCCGAACTGGACCCAGAACGAGGACACCGAGGCCCGGCAGAACGTCGACAAGGTCATCTTGACCCTGAACGTGAACGCGGACGACATCGACAACCGGCTGATTTCCGGGGACCTCGACGTCGACTCGGCTGGCTCGGGCGTGCAGGCGGCGGCGCGGGCCAAGGTCCTGGGCAACCCGTCACTGCTGAAGAACTCCGACAACGGCTTCGGCAACCGCGAGTGGTTCATCTACCTCGACAGCAAGGTGGCCCCGCTCACCAACGTGGCCTGCCGCCAGGCGATCGAGTACGCGGCGAACAAGACCGACCTGCAGACCGCGTACGGGGGCCCGGTGGCCGGCGGCGACATCGCTTCCACCTTGCTGCTGCCCGGCATGGGCGGCTACTCCGCGTTCGACCTGTACAACGCGAAGAGCCAGCCCGGCGGCGATGTCGCTAACGCCAAGAAGGCCCTCACCACGTGCGGCAAGGCGAACGGCTTCACCACCGGCCTGGCCTACCGCAGCGACCGGCCGAAGGAGGTCGCGGGCGCCCAGGCGCTGCAGCAGGCCCTGAAGGCCGTTGGGATCAACGTGCAGCTGCACGGCTACCCGGCGGGCAACTACTACGGAAACTTCGCCGGCGCGCCGACCTTCATGCACAAGAACAACATCGGCATCGCCTTCGGCGGCTGGGCGCCGGACTGGCCGGACGGCTACGGCATGATGTGGGCGCTCACCAGCGGCAACTCCATCGTGCCAACCGGCAACGCCAACATCGGCGAGCTGAACGACCCGGCGGTCAACAAGCTGTTCAAGGACGTGGCGAACCCCAAGCTCACGCTTGACCAGCGCAGCGCGATATACGGGCAGATCGACAAGCTGTCCATGCAGCAGGCGGTCATCCTGCCTGAGGTCTACGCCAAGGT
>JAICUO010000870.1 GCA_025935815.1 Streptosporangiaceae bacterium | reverse complement strand
TGGCGGACCCACAGCTCCGGGCGCAGCGTGACGCGGTGCGCGAGGGCTGGCACGGCGACCTGCTTGATGTCGTCGGGGATCACGTAGTCGCGCCGGGCCAGCAGCGCCTGGGCGCGGGCCAGCTGCAGCAGCGCCAGGCCGCCGCGCGGGCTCGCGCCGACCTGGACCTGCGGGTCGGCGCGGGTGGCGGCGACGATCGCGACGATGTAGTCCAGCAACTCGGGGGAGACCTCGACGCCCTCGAGGGACTCGCGCATCGCCATCACGCCCGCCGCGTCGGTGACCGGGGCCAGCGGCACGTTCTCGGTGGCGCGGCGGACGCGGCGGCGGAGCATGTCCGTCTCGTGACCGGGGGACAGGTAGCCCAGCCGCAGCCGCATGAGGAACCGGTCGAGCTGCGCCTCGGGCAGCTCGTAGGTGCCCTCGTACTCGATGGGGTTGTCGGTGGCCAGCACGATGAACGGCCGGGGCAGCGGCCGCGTCTGCCCGTCGATGCTGACCTGGCCCTCGCCCATCGCCTCCAGCAGCGCCGCCTGGGTCTTCGGCGGGGTCCGGTTGATCTCATCGGCCAGCAGCAGCTGCGTGAACACCGGGCCGGCGCGGAACACCATGTCGCCGGTCCGCTGGTCGTACAGCGGCGCGCCGACGACGTCGGAGGGCAGCAGGTCGGGGGTGAACTGGATGCGGGCGAAGTCCAGGCCGAGGACCCGGGCGAACGACCGGGCGATCAGCGTCTTGCCGAGGCCCGGGAGGTCCTCCAGCAGCACGTGCCCGCCGGCCAGGATGCCGATGAGCACCAGCTCAAGCGCCCGGCGGCGCCCGACGACCGCCTTTTCCAGCTCATCAAGGATCGCCACGGCGGCTTGAGCGGTCTGTTCAGGCGTCACATTCGCTCCAATCGGTCAATGAGCCGGGCCAGGGACCGGCGCGGTATCGCGCGGGCGCGGTCACCGGGCGGTTCCCCGGGCCGGGCGTGCGCCGGGTCGATCCACCGCCACAGGGCCTCGTCGCGCGCCGACCGGACGAAGGCGCGCTTGGCGGCCGCCGGGTCGGTGTACAGGTTGAGGCCGTGCCGCTCGGCCAGCCGGGCCGCGAGCAGGTGCTCCAGGACCGGGCGCAGGTCTGCCTCGTAGAACGCCCGGCTGGCGATGCCACTGGCCACGATGTAGCGCTGCCGGGAGAACCCGGTGATCGATTGCATGGTGGCGCTGTCTGACTCCGGGGCCTTGCGGGTGGTTTGCTGCGCCGGGCGGGGCGCGAGGCCGCGCAGCACCGCCAGCGTGAGCGCCGCCGCCACGGTGGCGACGACGGCCAGGCCCGGCCAGCCCGCCACGGCGAAGCCGGCGACGGCGGCCAGCGCGATGAAGACCGCGGCGGTGATGACCTCCGGGCGGGCACGGCGCCACTGGCTCATCGGGCCGCTCCGGTGCCGTCGGCCCGGGCGGGAGCGTCGCCCAGCTCGGCGGCCAGCTCGTCGAGGGCGCGGACGGCCGCCGCGCGCTGCCCGGGGCCGAGCGGGTGGCTGGAGAACCGGGCCTCGTAGAACAGCGCGGTCAGGGTGCGCGCGGCGCCATCGCGGCCGCGCAGGAGGCCGGCGGAGACCGCGCGGTTCAGCAGCTCATCGGGCGTCCCGGCCGCCCCGCGCTCGGCGCCGCGCTCGGCGAGGCTGCGCTCCATCGCCGCGTAGCACGCGATGATCGCGGTCCGCGCGTCGTCCAGGTCGGCCATGGCCGCGCGGCCCGAGGCAACCGCGTCGCGCAGCCCCCCGGCCTCCTCGGCGAGGTCGCCGGGGATCGCCTCGGGCCGCGCCACCGCGGCGGCCAGCCGCCGTCCCCACCAGATGCTGAACGCCAGCGCCACGATCAGCGCGACGATGAGCAGCCCGTACAGGACGGGCGTGAGCGGGAAGTGGAACTGCGGGCTGGCGCCGGCGTGGGAGCGGGCCGGGAGGTGCCGCTGCTTCTGCTTGAACTTCGGCAGCAAGCCCCGGCCGGCAATCCCGTGCGCCGTGAACAGGTGCAGGTGCGCGTTCATCACCAGCACGACGCCGATCGCCGCCATCGCCGTGCCGATCGCCAGCCTGAGCAGGAACCGCAGCGTGGCCGCGACGTCCCGGTCGTCGCCGGGGTCGTCGTCAGCGGCCAGCAGTACCTCAACGGCCTGGCGGCGGGCCACGTGCTCCCGGTAGTAGGTGATAAGCAGCAGCGCGCCGAGGATGACCTCCAGCCCGACGCCGATGACCACGCCGTACGCCTTTAGCGGCCCGTCCCAGCGCGGCCCGGCGACCTGCCCGCGCAGCCCGATGATGGCCAGCGCGACCAGCGCCGCCAGCGGAAGCAGGCGGGCGAGCTGCTGGCGGGCCGTCATGGCGAAAACCATACCTTCCCGCCCCGGCGGCGCGCTTTGTCGCGTATCCCAATCACCTGGGCGGGCGCGTTCAGGCGGCGGCGGCCTCCGCGATCTCGGCTAGCAGGGGTTGCTTGGCGTCGGCGTCCAGGAACGACCCGCGGACCGCGTTGGCGGCCAGCTCCGCCAACTGCGCCCGCGACAGGCCCAGGACGGAGGCGGCCACGAGGTACTCGTTGCTCAGCGTCGTGCCGAACATGGGCGGGTCGTCGCTGTTGAGCGTGACGAGCAGGCCCTGGGCGAGCATGCGCGGCAGCGGGTGCTCGCGCAGCGATGCCACCTGCC
>JAICUO010000713.1 GCA_025935815.1 Streptosporangiaceae bacterium | reverse complement strand
GGCTGGACCGGCCCGTTCAACGACATCGCGGCGGCCTGCGACCAGGTGACGGCGATCGCCGTGCCCCACGGCGCGGACCCGGGCCGCATCACCTGGGCGGGCCACTCCGCCGGGGGGCACCTGGCGCTGTGGGCCGCGTCCCGGCCACGCCTGCCGGCCGGCTCGCCATGGCGGGGCGCGTGTGACGCGTCCCGGGTCGTTTCGCTGGCCGGATGCAGTTCACTGCGCCTGTGCGCGCAGTGGAACCTGGGCGACGGCGCCGCGCAGAACCTCCTGGGCGGGACCCCGGAGGAGGTGCCCGACCGCTACGCGGTCGCTGACCCCGCCGTGCTGGGCCCGCCCACCGCCGCGGTGATCCTGGTGCACGGCACCGCCGACGACCGGGTCCCGGTCGAGATGAGCCGCGCGTTCCCGGCGGGCCGCCTGGTCGAAATCCCCGGTGCTGACCACTTCGACCTCATCGACCCCGATAGCCATGCCTGGGGCGCCGTCGTCGAAGCCCTCGGCCCGCTGCGCCCGGGGGCGTAGCGTCGCCCCCCCGCGTAGCGTCACCCCCGGGCCCGGTGCCCGGTGAACACCACCCTGGGTCGGCGGGTCGCAGCCCGCGGTGGCCTCGTCGAGGTGTCCTGGCGGCGCCTGTCGCGCTCAGCCAGTCAAGGGCCCGCCCGGTTGGGGTCGCCCGCAGCGTTGGCCGCCGGCTAGCCCATTGCCGCGTTGACCGCCGCCCTTGCGCGGGTTCTGACATACTGATCTCAAGATATCTTGATATCAGCAACGAAGGGTAGTTCCCCATGGTTCAAGCCTTCATCCCGAGTCCTCCGGTCAGCGGCATCCGCCTGGGCCCGCTGGCCATCCACGCCTACGGGCTGATGTACGTCATCGGGATCGCGCTGGCGATCCACATCACCGCGCGGCGGTGGGGCGGAGCATCCGCGGCCGGCGGTGACCGCTCGCTGGTCTACGACGTCGCCGCGTGGGCGGTGCCCGCCGGGCTGATCGGCGCGCGGATCTACTTCGACGCCACCACCCCGTTCGACATCACGCCGCACGCCTGGTGGGGGCCGCTGGCGATCTGGAAGGGAGGGCTCGGCGTCTGGGGCGGGATCGCCGCCGGGGCCGCGGCGGGCGTCTGGCGAGTGCGCCGCGCCGGGGCGAGCGTCGGCGCGTTCATGAACGCGGTCGCGCCCGCGCTCCTGGTCGCGCAGGCGATCGGGCGGGTCGGCAACTACTTCAACCAGGAGTTGTTCGGCAAGCCCAGCGGCCTGCCGTGGGCGGTAGAGATCAGCCCGGCGGCCCGGGCGAACGCCGGGATACCAGCCGCGGACCTGAGGTACGCCACCTTCCAGCCGTCGTTCCTGTACGAGATGATCTTCGACCTGGCCTTGGCCGCGCTCCTCATCTGGCTCGGGCGCCGCCGCCCGGTCAAGCCGCAAGGGCTGTTCGCCCTGTACGTCGCCGGGTACTCGGCCTACCGGATCTTCGAGGAGACGATCAGGACCGACTCCTCGGCTTACTTCCTGGGGCTGCGGCTGAACTTCTTCGTCGCGATCACGATGACCGCCGCCGGCCTCGCGTGGTTCGCCCTCGTGCAGCGGCGCGGCCCCCGCCAGCCTGCCAGCGATCCCGGCCCGGCATTGCCTGCCCGAGATATCTCGATATCATGAGCATGTTATGGCAATCGTGGAACCTGCCGAGGCCGGCCGCGCCCCTGCTAAGGACACTTCCCCTGCGAAGGACAGTGCCCTTGCAGAGGACAGTGCCCTGGCTAAGGACACTGCCCCGGTTAAGGACGGTGCCCGGACGAAGAACATGGTCCTGCGCCTGGACCCTGACCTGGCCGAGTTGCTGGCGACCGTCGCCGAGGTGGAGGGCCGCTCGGTGTCCGACGTCGCCCGGGAGGCGATCGCCGCCCTTGTCGACGCCCGCCGCAAGGACAAGCGGTTCCGCCGGCTGCTCGAGGATAACCTGGCCCGGCACCAGCGCCTGCTCGACCTGCTGCAGGACGGCGCGCCGTGACCGCGCTGGACGCGGCCGACCTGGTGGTGATCGCCGGGCGCACCCTCGGCATCAGCACCGATGCCGCGCTCGCGCGGATGGACCTCGCTGCCGCGCACGACGCCCTGGCCGAGGCAGTGTTCTCCACGGCAGCGTTGCCGACAACGGGGTCGCCGACGGCAGGGTCGCCAACCGCAGGGTCGCCGGGGCCGCAGCCGGGCCTGGACCTGCGCGACCGCGCCGTCGCGGCGGCGGCCAGTGTCGGGCTGGTGCGCGCCCTGCTGCGCCACCGCCCGTTCCCCGAGCACGGCCAGCAGTTCGCGGTCGCCGCGGGCCTGCAGTTCCTCTCGCTCAACGGCTGGCGCGCGGACCTGAATCCGGCCGCCACCGCCGTGGTGGTCGTGGAGGCGCTGGCGTCCGGGCAACTGGCTCCCGATGACGCCGCCGCGTGGCTGTCGCCGCGGCTGAGCGCGGCCCCCAGCCCCGCCGCAAGGGCCTGGCCGGCGCCCGGCGCGGCCCCCGCCGCCCGCCGCCGCCTGCCGGTTTCGCTCCCGGCGGCCCGGGTACCTGTTCGCCGGGCGATAGCGGCTGCCCTGCTCGCGGTCGCCGTCACCGGGGCCGCGCTGGTGTCCGCGGCGTGCTCACGCGGCCCGGCGGTGCCCGCCGTCCCCTCCGGGGGCGTGTCCGTGGTCCAGCAGTCGCCGCCTTGACCATGCCCGAGATGCCGGGCTACGTTGGCTTCGCCTGCCGAGTAAAGGAGGCTCCAGATGGCGCTGAAGATCATGCCGCACGGTCGGCTGCAGGAATGGGTGGCCGAGGAGAAGGGCTACTTTTCGGCCGAGGGACTCCAGTACACCTTCGTGACCAACGGTGACTACGGGATGAGCGCCCCGGCCCGCGACGAGGCCGGCGAGGTCAAGACGGGCGCGTTCGAGACGTTCGGCGCCGGGCGCAGCGGGGCCGACGTGAGCTGTGCCTGCCACTGGGCCACGAACGCCGCCGCCCGCGAACGGTCCGGCCACCTGGTGACGGCGGCGTACTCGGTGGCGCCGTGCGCCATCGTGGTCCCGCCGGAGTCGCCGGTCCGCCGCCCCGAGGACCTGGCCGGGGTGCCGATCGGCGTGGGCTACCACTCCGGGAGTCATTTCGCGACCGTGCAGGTCCTGGAGTCCGTGCTCGCCCCGGACGAGCTGAAGCTCACCTTCCAGGGGCCGCCCAACGAGCGGCTGGACGCCCTCCTCGACCGGCAGGTTCCGGCCGCCACGACCTGGGGCGTGCCGCTGTATGTCGCCGAGGCGTTCGGGTTCCGCAAGGTCCTGGACGCCACCTTCATGATCGGGTTCCTGGTGACCGGCAGCGACGCCACCAAGGCCGACGTGGACAAGTACCTGGCCGCCCTCCGGCGCGCTCAGATGGAGATCGACCTCCACCCCGAGCTCTACAAGCACTACCACCTGCGGTCCGTCCCGGAGAAGTACCACGACCAGGTCGACGTGCGGGCGTTCGGCACCGGTGAGCGCATCGTGTTCCTGCCCTACACCAGGGAAGTGTTCGAGCAGACCCAGCAGTGGACCGAGGCGCACCAGCTCTTCGACCCGGCCGCGAACCTCGCCAGCGCCGTCCAGCTCGACTACGACGACGCCGTCATCGCCTAGTACTGCACGGGCGTCCCGGCGCCCAAATCCGCGGCATACCCGACTAACTCGCCGGTCGGCAGCCCCCCGAGCCCCCGGCCCGCCGCCCGTGCCGTGGGGGTATGAGCGGATGGGGGGAGGACGCAACGCCCGCGCGGGGTGGAGGAGGGG
>JAICUO010000521.1 GCA_025935815.1 Streptosporangiaceae bacterium | reverse complement strand
GAACGCCAGCTGCCCGTCTGGCAGCCACCGCACCACGTCCCCGGTCCGGTACATCCGCTGCCCGTCTCCGAACGGGCAGGCCACGAACCGCTCCGCCGTCAGCCCGGGGCGCCCCAGGTACCCCCGGGCCAGCCCGGCCCCGGTGATGTACAGCTCCCCGGTCACTCCCGCCGGGACCGGGCATAGCCACTGATCCAGCTGGTAGACGTGGTTTTGGGCGATCGGCGCGCCGATCGGCGGGACGGCGGTGCCGGGCACGTACGCCCACGCGGTGGAGTCCACCGACGTCTCGGTCGGCCCGTAGAGGTTGTGTAGCTGGGCGGGCAGCAGCTGCGCGCACCGCGCGGCGACCCGGCCGGGCAGCGCCTCCCCGCTGCAGATCACCCGCCGCAGCCGGGTGCAGGCGGCCGTATCTGCCCCGGCCAGGAACGCATCCAGCATGGACGGGACGAAGTGCAGCGTGCTGATCCCGGCGGTCGCGATCAGCCGGGACAGGTACCGGGGATCCCGGTGCCCGCCGGGCCGGGCGAGCACCAGCCGCCCTCCCTCCACGAGTGGCCAGAACAGCTCCCACACCGACACGTCGAAGCTCACCGGGGTCTTCTGTAGCACTGTCTCGCCTGGCTCCAGCCCGTACTGGGCCTGCATCCAGCCGAGCCGGTTCACGATCCCGGCGTGCGGGACCGCCACCCCCTTCGGCCGGCCGGTCGACCCGGACGTGTAGATCACGTACGCCAGGTCCGCCGGCCGCGCAACCGCCCCGCCCGCCGCCGGATCCAGGCCCGCGATCACTGCGGCCGTCACCGGGTCATCAATGACGACCACCGGGACCACGTCCGGGGCCGCCGACGCGGTCGCGGCCGCAGCGACCACCGCCGCAGGAGCGGCATCGGCGAGCATGTACTCGATCCGCTCGGCGGGATACTCCGGGTCAACCGGCAGGTAGGCGGCCCCGGCCTTGAGCACGCCAAGCAGCGCGGTCATCAAGCCCGCGCCCCGCTCCATCAGCACCGCGACCACGCTGCCGGGCCCGGCGCCCAGGCCTGCCAGGTAACCGGCCAGCCGGCCGGCCCGCGCCTGGAGTTCTCCGTACGACACGTGCGCGCGGCCGTCCACCACCGCCACCGCATCCGGCCACGCCACCGCCCGGGCCCCGATCAAGCCAGGCAGGGTGCCCGCTGGCAGCACCGCCGCCGTGTCGTTCCACCCGGCCAGGACCTGCCGCCGCTCCGCGACGGTGAGGACCTCGATCCCGCTGACCCGCTGGCCCGGGTCGGCCGCCACCGCGGCCAGCACCTGGACCAGCCGGGCGCCGATGGCCTCCGCGGTGGCATCGTCGAACAAGTCGGCGGCCGCGGTGATCGTCCCGGACAGCCCAGCCGGATCACGGCCGGTGAAGGCCTCGGCCAGCGTGAGGAGCAGGTCAAAGCGCGCCTGGTCCAGGCTTATCGCCAGGCCTTCAACTCGTATTCCGGGGAGCTCCAGCACCGTCGATGAGGTGTTCTGCACGGTAACCATCACCTGGAACAGCGGGTGCCGGGCCATCGACCGGGCCGGGGCCAGGGTCTCGACCAGCCGCTCGAACGGGACATCCTGGTTGTCATACGCGCTCAGGCTGGTCTCTCGCACCCGGGCCAGCAGTTCGGTGAACGCGGGGTCGCCGGATAGGTCGGTCCGCAGCACCAGCGTGTTCACGAAGAAGCCGACGAGGTTATCGAGCGAGTCCTCGGTCCGCCCGGCGACCGGCGATCCAATCGGGATATCGGTGCCGGCGCCGAGCTTCGCCAGCACTACGGCCAGCGCGGCCTGCACCACCATGAACATGGTCACCCCGCGGGCGCGGGCCAGTTCGGCCAGCTGGGCGTGCACCGGCGCTGGGATGGTTACCGGTACCCGGCAGCCGCGATGGCTGGCCACCGGCGGCCGAGGGCGATCCACGGGGAGCCGGAGCTCTTCGGGGATCCCGGCCAGCGCTTGCCGCCAGTAACCCACCTGCCCGGCCAGCCGGCTGCCGGGGTCATCCTCATCGCCGAGCAGGTCCCGCTGCCACACCGCATAGTCGGCGTACTGCACCGGCAGGGCTTCCCAGTCCGGCCCCCGGCCCGCCTGCCGTGCCGCGTACGCGGCCGACAGGTCCCTGGTCAGCGGCCCGGTTGACCACCCGTCGGTGGCGATGTGGTGAATCACCACCACCAGCACGTGCACCGCTGGCCCCACAGCGAGCAGCCGCGCCCGCACCGGGATCGTCGTCGCCAAATCAAATGGCTCTTGCGCGATCTGCGTGAGTATCGCGGTGAGATCAGGCTCGGCCACCGGGGCCACTGGCAGGCTCCACCCTGCCTCGTCTAGGCCCAGGACTCGCTGGTACGGCTGCCCGTCCGCGGCGGAGAATACGGTCCGCAAGACCTCATGGCGGCCGAGGACGTCACCGAAGGCGGCCTGCAGGGCGGTGATGTCGAGGTCGCCGGTCAGCCGCAAGGCGATGGGGTTGTTGTAGGTGGCGCTGGGGCCTTCGAGCTGGGCCAGGAACCACAGCCGCTGCTGGGCGAACGACAGCGGCACCCGCTGCGGGCGCGGCCGGGGGGCCAGCGGCGCGCGGGCCGGGCCGGCCTGCCCCAGCTGGCGGGCCAGGCCGGCCGGGGTGGGCGCGTCGAACAGCATCCGCACCGGCAGCTCCGCCTTCAGCACCGCGCGGATCCGGGAGGCCAGCCGGATGGCCAGCAGCGAGTGCCCGCCCAGGTCGAAGAAGCTGTCATCGCGCCCCACGGCGGGCAGGCCCAGGATCTGCGCGAAGACCCCGGCCACGATCTCCTCCCGCACCGAGGCCGGGGCGGCGTCCTGGACGCTGGCCGCGAGCTGCGGGTCAGGCAGGGCGGCCTTGTCCAGCTTCCCGTTCACCGTCAGCGGCAGCGCGTCCACCACCATGACCGAGGCGGGCACCATGTAATCCGGCAGCACCGCCGCCGCGTGCCCCCGGGCGTCCCTGGCCAGCGCGGCCCGGTCCGCGCCCGGGTCAGCCGGGACGAGGTAGCCGGCCAGCCGCAGCCCGGCGTCCCCGCCGGCCCAGGTGGTGACGGCAGCCTGGAGCACTCCCGGGCAGCCGGCCAGGGCCGCCTCCACCTCGCCCGGCTCGATGCGGAACCCGCGGACCTTCACCTGGTCATCAGCGCGGCCCCCGAACACCAGCTGCCCGTCCGGCAGCCACCGGGCCAGGTCCCCGGTCCGGTACATCCGCTCCCCGGCCCCGAACGGGCACGCGGTGAACCGCTCGGCGGTCAGGGCAGGGCGCCCCAGGTAGCCGCGGGCCAGCCCCGCCCCCGCCACGTACAGCTCCCCCGTCACCCCGGCCGGCACCGGGCACAGCCACTGATCCAGCACGAACACCCGCGTGTTGACCACCGGCGACCCGATCGCCACCACCCCCGCGCCCGGATCGCAGCGCCACAGCGTCGCATCGATCGTCGTCTCCGTCGGCCCGTAGGAGTTGAGCATCACCCGCCCCGCCGCCCACCGCGCCACCACCTCCGGCGGGCACGCCTCCCCCGCCACCACCAGCACCACCCCCGGGCCGAACACCCCGCCCGGCAACGCCGCCAGCACCGCCGGCGGCAACGTCAGGTGCGAGACCCCCTCCCGCGCCACCAGCGCGCCCAGCGCAGCCCCCAGCCGCTCCCCGTCCGGGATCACCACCAGCGCCGCCCCCGACAGCAGCGCCATGCACCACTCCCACCCGAACGTGTCGAACCCCGCCGACGCGAACTGCCCCACCCGGTCCCCGGCCCCCGCACCGGCCCACCGCGCATGACCCGCCGCCAGGCTCGCGAACCCCCGGTGCGAGACCGCCACCCCCTTCGGCCGCCCCGTCGACCCCGACGTGTAGATCACGTACGCCAGGTCCCCCGCCCGCGGCCCCGCCCCGGCCACGCCCCCGCCCGCCACCACCCCCGCCGTCACCCGGTCATCCAGCGCGATCACCATCGCCCGCCCGGCCGGCACCGCCGCCGCAGCCGGGCCAGCCGTGACCACCGCGGCCGGCCCGGCGTCAGCGAGCATGTACTCGACCCGCCCGGCCGGGTACCCGGGGTCAATGGGCAGGTAAGCCGCCCCGGCCTTGAGCACGCCGAGCAGGGCGGTCATCAGCCCCGCGCCCCGCTCCATCACCACCGCCACCACGCTGCCCGGCCCGGCGCCCAGGCTGGCGAGGTAACCCGCGAGCCGGCCGGCCCGGGCGTCCAGCTCCGCGTAGGAGACGTGCACGCGCCCGTCCACCACCGCCACCGCGTCGGGAAGGGCCGCTACTTGCGCGGCGAACAACTCCGGCAGCGTCCCGGCCGGCACCGGCTCGGCCGTGTCATTCCAGGCGGCCAGGACCTGACGCCGCTCCCCGGTGGTGAGGATCTCCACCTGGCCGATGGCGGCCTGCGGGTCGGCCGCCACGGCGCCCAGCACCCGGGCCAGCCGCCCGGCGATCACCTCGACGGTCGCCGCGTCGAACAGGTCAGCGGCCGCCGCCAGCGACCCCCGCAAGCCACCCCGCCCAGGGCTTTCCGCCACCGTGGCATGCAGGTCATACCGGGTCACCGCCGACGATGCGGCAACCGTGGACACGCGCACGCCGGGCAGGTCCAACGTCGCGGGTGCGTTGTTGTGAACGGTCAGCATCACCTGGAACAGCGGGTGCCGGGCCAGCGACCGGGCCGGCGCCAGCACCTCCACCAGCCGCTCGAACGGCACGTCCTGATGCTCCAGCGCACCCAGCCAGCACTCCCGCACCCGCCCCAGCAAGACGGCGAACGACGGGTCACCCGAGACGTCGGTGCGCAGCACCAGCGTGTTGATGAAGAACCCGACCAGGTCATCCAGCGCCTCATCAGTCCGGCCCGCAACCGGCGACCCTATGGGAATGTCGGTGCCCGCACCGAGCCGGGCCAGCAGCACCGCCAGCGCCGCCTGCACCACCATGAACATCGTCACGCCCTGCTCGCGGGCCAGCGCCGTCAGCTGGGCGTGGGCTGACGCGGGAATCGCGAGCGGCACGGAGTGCGCCCGCTGGCTGGCGACCGCTGGCCGCGGCCGGTCCGCAGGCAAGGTCAGCTCCCCCGGCGACCCCGCCAGCGCTTGCCGCCAGTAGCCCACCTGCCCGGCCAGCACGCTGCCGGGGTCATCCTCATCGCCGAGCAGTTCCCGCTGCCAGATCGCGTAGTCGGCGTACTGGACCGGCAGCGGCGCCCAGCCCGGCGCCCGCCCGGCCCGCCGGGCCGCGTACGCCACCGACACGTCCCGGCCCAGCCGCCCCGTCGACCACCCGTCGGTGGCGATGTGGTGAATCACCAGGACCAGCACGTGCATATCGGCGCCAGTCGCCAGCAGTCGCGCCCGCACCGGGATTGTCGTGGCCAGGTCGAAGAGCCCGGCCGCGATCTCCGCGACCGCCCGGGTGAGGTCGGCCTCGGCCACCGGGGCCACTGGCAGGCTCCAGCCTGCCTCGTCTAGGTCCAGTACCTGCTGGTACGGCTGCCCGTCGGCTGACGGGTAGATGGTGCGAAGCACCTCATGGCGGCCGAGGACGTCACCGAAGGCGGCCTGCAGGGCGGTGATGTCGAGGTCGCCGGTCAGCCGCAAGGCGATGGGG
>JAICUO010000620.1 GCA_025935815.1 Streptosporangiaceae bacterium | reverse complement strand
GCCCGGCTGCCCGAGCACATGATCCCCTCCGCCATGGTGGTCCTCGACGCGCTGCCACTAACCCCCAACGGCAAGCTCGACAAGGCCGCCCTCCCCGCCCCCGACTACACGCCGGCGATCCAGGGCCGGGAGCCGGCCACGGTCACCGAGGAACTGCTGTGCGCGGCGTTCGCCGAGGTGCTGGGGCTGGAGCGGGTGGGGCCCGATGATGACTTCTTCGCCCTCGGCGGGCACTCGCTGCTGGCGGTCCTGCTCGTTAACCGGATCCGCTCCGTGCTTGGCGCCGAGGCGGGGGTGCGGGCCGTGTTCGAAACACCCACCCCGGCCGGCCTGGCAAGCCAACTGGCACATCACATTGAAGACTCAAAACCGGCTAGGCCGTCGTTGCGGCCGAGGCGCATGAGTGAGGAGTCATGATGATTCCGTTGTCGTTCGCGCAGCAACGGCTGTGGTTCATCGCCCAGCTGGAGGGACCGTCAGCGGTCTACAACAGCCCGGTGGCGCTGCGGCTGGACGGCGACCTGAATACCGCCGCGCTGCATGCGGCGCTGGCCGATGTGATGGAACGGCATCAGGTGCTGCGCACCGTCTTCCCGGCCGCCGACGGACAGCCCCACCAGCGGGTGCTGGCGATGAATGAGCTGAGCCGGGAGCTGCCGGTCACCAAGGTCGCCGCGGACGACCTGCCCGCGGCGGTGGCCCGGGCGACCTCGGAGCCGTTCGACCTGACCGCGCAGGAGCTCCCGGTCCGGGCACGGCTGCTGACCGCGGTGCCTAACGTGAACGTGCTCCTGCTGGTGCTCCACCACATCGCCACCGACGGCTGGTCATCGAGGATCCTCGCCCGCGACCTGTCGGCGGCGTACGCGGCGCGGCGGGAGGGGCGGGCACCGGGGTGGAACCCGCTGCCGGTGCAGTACGCCGACTACGCCATCTGGCAGCGGGAGCTGCTCGGCGAAGAAGACGACCCCGCCAGCCTGCTGTCGCAGCAGCTCACCTGGTGGCGGGAGGCACTGGCCGGCGCGCCGCCGGAGCTGGCGCTGCCCGTGGACCGGCCCCGCCCGGCCGAGTCCAGCTACCGCGGCCACGCGGTATGGCTGGAGATACCCGCGCAGGTGCACCGCCAGCTGGCTGGCCTGACCCGCGAGCACGGCGTGACGCTGTTCATGGTGGTCCAGGCGGCGCTGGCGCTGCTGCTGTCGAAACTGGGCGCGGGAGACGATATCCCGGTCGGGACCCCGGTCGCCGGGCGGACCGACGAGGCGCTCTATGACCTGGTCGGCTGCTTCACCAACACCCTGGTGCTGCGCACTGACGTGTCCGGCGACCCGGAGTTCACCCGCATCCTGGGCCGGGTGCGGGAGTTCTGGCTGGGAGCGCTGGAGCACCAGGACATACCGTTCGAGCGGCTGGTGGATGACCTGGCCCCGGACCGGTCCCTGGCCCGCCACCCGCTCGTCCAGGTCACACTGGCCCTGCAGAACGACGCCCCGACGGCCGAGGCGCT
This sequence comes from Streptosporangiaceae bacterium, assembly GCA_025935815.1. GTDB lineage: Bacteria > Actinomycetota > Actinomycetes > Streptosporangiales > Streptosporangiaceae > Trebonia. The sequence continues at coordinate 3,104 of JAICUO010000620.1, read as the reverse complement.
GCCCGGCGAGCGGGCGGCCCGATTCGACCTGAGCGTGAACCTCGGCGAGGCGCGCCGCGAGCAGGGCCAGCCGGGCGGCCTGCGCGGGCTGCTAACCGCCGCGGCGGACCTGTTCGACGAGGTGACTGCGCAGGCTATCGCGGCCCGGTTCGCGCGGGTGCTGGCGGCGGTGGCTAGCGATCCGCTGATTCGGGCGCGGCAGGTTCAGGTCCTTGATGCCGCGGAGCGGGCGCAGCTGGTCACCGGGTGGAATGAGACGGCAGCGGTGGTGGCGGGCGGGTCGGTGGCGGAGTTGTTCGCGGAGCGGGCGACTGTGGCGCCGGACGCCATCGCGGTGTGCGGTGCGGGGGTGCAGGTCAGCTACGGACGGCTGCTGGAGCGGGCGGCCCGCCTGGGCGGGTTCTTGCGGGCGGCCGGGGCGGGGCCGGAGACGGTGGTCGGGCTGTGCCTGGAGCGCGGGGTGGACCTGGTCACCGCGATCGTGGGGACGTGGCTGGCGGGGGCGGCGTACCTGCCGCTGGACCCGGGCTACCCGGCCGAGCGGCTGGCGTTCATGCTGGCCGATAGCCGCGCGGCGATCGTAGCGGGCACCGGAGAGGTGCTAGGCGAGCTGCCGGCCGGCCGGGCGCAGGTGATCGAGACCGATGACCCGCGGGTGGCGGCGCAGGTGGCGGGGTGCCCGGCGCTGCCGGTGCCGCGGCCGCCGGTGCCGGGCGGGCGGCTGGCGTACGTGATTTACACGTCGGGGTCAACCGGAGCGCCGAAGGGGGTGGGGGTCACGCATGGCGGGATGCCGAGCTTTACCGCGGCGGAGCTGGAGCGGTTCGCGGTCGTGCCGGGGAGCCGGGTGCTACAGCTGGCGTCGGCGGGGTTTGACGCCAGCGTGCTAGAGCTGTGCATGGCGCTGGCGTCGGGGTCGGCGCTGGTGGTCCCGGCGCCGGGGCCGCTGGCGGGGGCGGCGCTGGCGGGCGTGCTGCGGGAGGAGGGGATCACGCACGCGCTGGTGGTGCCGAGCGTGCTGGCCAGCGTGCCGGACGTGGACCTGCCCGATTTCCGGGTGCTGGTCGTGGGCGGCGAGGCGTGTGACGGGGAGCTTGTCGCGCGCTGGTCGCCCGGGCGGCGGATGGTCAATGCGTACGGGCCGACCGAGTCGACGGTGATGATCGCGACCAGCGGGCCGCTGGAGGGCGGCGGGACGCCGCCGATCGGGACGCCGGTCGTCAATACCCGGGCGTTCGTGCTGGATGAGTGGCTGTGCCCGGTGCCGGCGGGGGTGACCGGGGAGCTGTATGCGGCCGGGGCAGGGCTGGCGCGGGGGTACCTGGGGCGGCCAGGGCTGAGCGCGGAGCGGTTCGTGGCGTGCCCGTTCGGGGCGGGCGGGGAGCGGATGTACCGGACCGGGGACCTGGCGAAGTGGACGGCCGGCGGGCAGCTGGTGTTCGCCGGGCGCGCTGATGAGCAGGTGAAGATCCGGGGGTTCCGGATCGAGCCCGGCGAGGTCGCCGCGGTGCTGGCCGGCTGCCGGGGGGTGGCCCAGGCGGTGGTCATCGCCCGTGAGGACGCCCCCGGCGACAAGCGGCTGGCCGGGTACATCGTGCCCGCCGGCGGCCCCGGCGATGACGGGATCGGCGGGGGCGGGGGCGCGCTGGCCGTGGCGGCCCGCGAGCACGCCGCCGCCCGGCTGCCCGAGCACATGGTGCCCGCCGCGATCGTGGTGCTGGACGCGCTGCCGCTGACCCCCAGCGGCAAGCTCGACAAGAACGCCCTCCCCGCCCCCGAATACACCACAGCCACCGCCGGCCGAGAGCCCGCGACAGTCACCGAGGAACTGCTGTGCGCGGCGTTCGCCGAGGTGCTGGGGCTGGAGCGGGTCGGGCCCGACGATGACTTCTTCGCGCTCGGCGGGCACTCGCTGCTAGCGGTCCGGCTCGCCAGCCGGATCCGGGCAGTGCTGGACGCGGAGGTGGGAGTGCGGACGGTGTTCGAGGCACCGACCCCGGCCCGGCTCGCCATCCTGCTGCGGGCGGCGGCCCCGGCGCGGCCGCCGCTGGCGGCATACTCCGCGCGGCCGCGGCCCGACCGGGTGCCGTTGTCGTTCGCCCAGCAGCGGCTGTGGTTCATCGCCCAGCTGGAAGGCCCGTCAGCGGTCTACAACACCCCGGTCGCGCTGCGGCTGGAAAACGTGGACACCGCCGCGCTGGAGGCGGCGCTCGCCGACGTGATCGCCCGGCACGAGGTGCTGCGCACGGTATTCCCCGCCGCCGACGGCCAGCCCTGGCAGCGGGTGCTGGGGATGGACGAGCTGGCCTGGCGGCTGCCGGTCACCACGGTGGGTGAAGACGACCTCCCCGCCGCGGTGGCGGGTATCGCGGCCGAGCCGTTCGACCTGGCCGCACAGCAGGTCCCGGTGCGCGCCCGGCTGCTGGCCGTAGCGCCCGGAGTGCACGCACTGGTGCTGGTCCTCCATCACGTCGCCATGGACGGCTGGTCGACCGGGGTGCTGGCCCGGGACCTGTCGGCCGCGTACGCGGCGCGGCGGGACGGGCGGGCGCCGGGCTGGGGCCCGCTGCCGGCGCAGTACGCCGACTACGCGATCTGGCAGCGGGAGCTGCTCGGCGACGAGGACGACCCCGGCAGCCTGCTGGCCGCCCAGGCGCGGTGGTGGCGGCAGGCGCTGGCCGGGGCGCCGGCCGAGCTGGCGCTGCCCGCCGACCGGCCGCGCCCGGCGGCGGCCAGCTACCGCGGGCACGTGCTGCCGGTGGAGATACCCGCCGGGGTCCACGCCGGGCTGGCCGCCCTCGCCCGCGAGCAGGGCGTGACGCTGTTCATGGTGGTCCAGGCCGCGCTGGCGGTGCTGCTGTCGCGGCTGGGCGCGGGCGATGACATCCCGGTCGGCACCGCGGTCGCCGGGCGCACCGACGAGGCGCTGGATGACCTGGTCGGGTTCTTCATCAACACGCTAGTGCTGCGCACCGACGTGTCCGGGGACCCGGAGTTCACCGAGGTCCTGGCGCGAGTGCGCGGCTTCTGGCTGGGGGCGCTGGAGCACCAGGACGTGCCGTTCGAGCGGCTGGTCGACGACCTGGCCCCCGACCGGTCGCTGG
>JAICUO010000326.1 GCA_025935815.1 Streptosporangiaceae bacterium | reverse complement strand
GAGTGAATCGGATATTCAGCGCATTTTGGACGCCGTCATGACTCGGGACGCCGTTGTAGTACTAGCCGGCGGCTGGTTTCGTTACGGCGGGAAATGCCGTTCAGGTGGGCAGGCCGTAGCGGGCGTGGCGGGCGGCCTGGCCGGCTACCGCCAGGGTCGCGGCGAGCGCGGCGACTCCGGCCGCGTCGATGGCCCCGGCGTGGAATAGTCCCTGGCCGCCGCTGGCCACCCAGCATCCGCAGCCGGCGAAGAACGCGAGCATGACGCCGCAGGCACTGGCCGCCAGGCGGGCCTGCCAGGCCAGGAGGTGCCGCGGCAACTCGACCCGGCGGACCAGCGTGGCCGCTCCCCCGGCCGCGCAGGCCAGGGCGACCGGGCTGGCCGCCATCCAGGCGAGCTCGGCGGCGGGGAACGTCGCCAGGGCCGCCGGGTGCAGCCAGTAGGTGGTGACCGACAGCGTGCAGGCCCAGGAGAACGCGGCCAGCCCGCCGGGGATGAGGCCGCGGCCGATCCACTCGTGCCCGCCCGCGCGCAGGTAGCCGCCCGGCCAGGGGTGGCCGCCGGTGCCTGGCCACCCGTTGCCGAAGTGCCGGCCGCCGATGAACGCGACCGTGGCACCCGCCGCGAAGACCAGGGCGGGGATGACCAGCCCGCGGGCCTGGCCGCGAGCGATCTTGACGGTGACGGCCCCGGCGTAGGGCAGTGCCGCGAGGCCCATGAGCGTGATGAAGGCCAGCAGCGCCGCGGACATGAGCACCATGCCGGTCAGCGTCGCCGCGCCCGCGGGGGCCGACCACTGCCAGCCGATGGCCAGCTGCGACCACATGGCCGCGCCGATGAGGAGGAAGAACGCCTGGCAGCAGCCAAGGGAGGCCAGGCTGGCCCGCGCCTGGACCTGGCCGGTCCCGGCGACGCCGGTGAGGCCTGCGGTGGCCAGCCGGGCCACGATCCCGCCGCGCGCCACGTCGAGCGTGCGCGATGGCGCCTTCGGGCGCTCGGTGATGTCGCTGATGAGCAGCTCGGCGAACTCCGGGCCGTAGCGGTCCCGCCAGGCGCGCGGATACCAGCGCAGCAGGCGCTCGGCCCGGATGCGGGCGGCTTCCCCGGCGTGGCCGGCTCGCACCTCGCTCAACTGGTGGCCCAGTCAGCGGCCTGGGGGTTGGCGGCCTGGGGGTTGGCGGCAAGGCGGCGCAGCCCGGTCTCGGCGGCGGCGCGCTGCGCTTCCAGGTGCGCGCGCAGCACCGTGGCCCCGGCGGCGGTCAGCCGGTACGGGCGGCGGCGGTCGTCGCTTTCGACCCCTTCGATCAGGCCCTGCGCGTCGAGCCTGGCCAGGGCCTCGTAAAGCGTTCCCGGGGCCAGGCGCACGCCCGCGAACGCCTCGATGTCCTTGGTAAGCGCGTACCCGTGCTTGATCCCGCCGGCGAGGCTGGACAGGATCAGCGTCGCCGGCCCGGCGTAGCGCCCGAACCCGGTGAGTACCTTGTCGTCGTCCGGCATGCCGCTCATGTTATATCGTCTTCCGATCCATCGGCATCCGAACCAGGTACGGGAGCCGGCCGGCGAGGAACCTCCTTGGGAACGGGTCCCGGAGCCGCCAGAGCCCCGCGTCGATCACGAAGTGGGCCATCACCACGCCCAGGTACGCCCCGTACCCGGCCCGGGCAACCCCTGACGCCTCGTCCAGGTGCGACCCCGCCGCGAGAATGGCGCCGCCGATGAGGACGACGTTGACGAGAAGCGCGAGGCGCAGCGCCCTCGCGTGGGCGTTGCCACCGCCGCCGTTACGCACGTGGCCGCTCCCGCTCGCGGCGAGCAGGCCGGTCAGCAGCAGGTACTGCAGGCCGTGGGCGATGGTCAGCCCGCCGACGGCCGCGTACGGCGACCCACGGGTGAGGATCGTGGCGAAGACCGGGCCGAAGAAGGCCAGCGCCATCAGGTAGGCGGCCGCGGAGCCGGGCGTGCTCAGGCCGCGCCGGCCGCGTCGCGCGAGCAGGGCCATCCCGGTGACGACCGCGACGCCGAAGGCGAGGCGCGCGACCGGGAACAGCCCGCGCAGCACGGGGGTGACGGCATGGACCTGGAGGAGGGCGGGGTGCGCCAGGAGGCCCGCGATGCCGGCCCAGCCAGCGGCGAGGATGACGCGCCGCTCCCCTGTCGTCAGCGGCGAGGCTCCGCTGGATGAGGCCGCGAGGGCCGCCATGCCCAGGTTCTGCTTCTGGAAGTGGTAGAACTGCCACCCGAAGTAGGGCAGCAGGAGCCAGTCCATCATCCCTTGCGGCGTCGCGACGGCCACGGCGGCGGTCCCGAGCACGAGGATCACCGGTACCCGCAGGTAGCGCCACGGGTGGCTGGCGGCGTGCTGGCGGACATCGCCGTTTCCCAGCACCCATCCGGTGGAGGCGACGTGCCCGGACGAGGCCACGAACAGCAGCCACGCTAGCCCGCGGCCGGGTGGCGCCGAGGCGGGCGGAGCGAGCGCCATGGCGAGGGCGAACGCCGCCGCCGACAGCCCGATGGTTCCCCATAGCCAGGCCCGGCCGTCCGCGCGGGAGGCCCGCGGAGCCCGGCTGGTCCTGGCGGCGACGTCAGCCGCCGCCACAGCCGCCCGCCGCGCTAGCCGAGGGGACGACGACGAGTACGAGGAACGCGAGGAACCCGGCGGCGAGCAGGAGCAGCGCGACCACGGCCCCGAGCCTGGGCCGCTTCCGGTTCACGGGAACGTTGAGCATGAAACCCGACGCTAGTCGGATTCCGATATACCGTCAACCGATATAGTGTCGGTCATAGCAGGGATAGCTGGCCGTCGATATCAGGGCGGGGTTTCCTGAGGTGCCGCCACTGGGGCAGGTCGTCGAGGTAGGACCACGACAGCCGGTGGTAGGGAGTGGGGCCGAGCGCGGCGAGCGCCTGCTGGTGCACCGGGGCGGGGTAGCCGGCGTTCTCCGCGAAGGCGAACTCCTCGTGGGCGGTGCCGAGCCGCGCCATCAGCCGGTCGCGGTGCACCTTCGCGATGACGGAGGCGGCGGCGACGCTGACCGAGCGCAGGTCCGCCTTGACCGCGCAACGGACGTCATGCGGGCGGCCGATGTAGTCATGGGAGCCGTCGAGCAGCACGATGTCCGGAGGCTGGGGCAACTGCTCAAGGGCCCGGCGGGCCGCCTTGCGCAGCGCGGCGGTCATGCCGAGCGCGTCGACCTCCTCGGGGCTGGCCTCGCCGATGGCGTATGCCGCGACCCACGCGGGCAGCAGGCCGGCGAGCTGCTCGCGGCGTTTCGGGGTGAGGCGCTTGGAGTCGGTCAGCCCGTCCGGTGGCTCCGGGAAGCCCGGCCGGACAACCACGGCGCCGACCATGACGGGTCCGGCCCACGCCCCCCGGCCGACCTCGTCGACGCCCGCGATGCGGGCCGCTCCCCCGCCCGCGAGCTCGCGCTCCAGCTCATAGCCAGTGGCCGGCGGCCTGCCGCTAGGCCGGCTGGGCGCCGGAGCCGGACCTGGGTCGCCATCGAATGTCAGCTGGTCCATGGTGAACCATGATGCCGTTCGCCCAGGGTCGCCGCCTCGGGTTCGGAATCCAGCCGAGTTGCCTGGCCATCCCGAGATCGTCGCGGTTGGCCCAATGCTCGATGATCGTGGCCCGCGCCATCATCAGCGCCATCTGCCCGTAACTGGTTGAGGTAGGCGAGGACGGCCAGGACGCGGCGGTTGTCGTCTTCGGAGGGGGCCAGGTCGAGCTTGGCGAAGATGCTCGTGCTGTGCTTGCCGACGGCCTTCTCGGAGATGAACAGGCGCTGGGCGATCGCGCTGTTCGACCGGCCCTCGGCCATGAGCTTCAGGACCTCGCGCTCGCGGGCCGACAGCCGGGTGACCGGCTCGTCGCGCTGCCTGCGGGTCATCAGCTTGGCGATGACCTCCGGGTCCATCACGGTGCCCCCGCCGGCCACGGCCCGGATCGCGTCGGTGAACTGGTCATCGTTGAAGACCCGGTCCTTCAACAGGTAACCGACGGCCCCGGCCTGGTCGGCGAGCAGCTCGCGGGCATAGAGCTGCTCGACGTACTGGGACAGGACGAGGACCGGCAGGCCGGGGACCTGGCGGCGGCCCTCGATCGCGGCCCGCAGTCCCTCGTCGGTGAAGCTCGGCGGCAGCCGGACGTCGACGATGGCGACGTCCGGCTTCTCATCCACCAGCGCGGTCAGCAGGTCGGCGGCGTTGTCCACGGCGGCGATCACGTCGAAGCCGTGCGCCTCCAGCAGGCGCTCAAGACCGGACCTCAGGAGGTAGAGGTCTTCGGCGAGGACAACGCGCACGGCACCTCGATTACGACGATGGTCGGGCCACCAGCGGGGCTGCTCACTGCCAGGATGCCATCGAAGGCGCCCAGTCGCTGCTCCATTCCGGCCAGCCCGGTCCCGCTCGCGGGGTCGGCGCCGCCCACACCGTCGTCGTCGACCTGCACGCGGAGCATCCCCCGCTCATGGGTCACGCGGATGAGTATCGTCTTGGCCTCGGCGTGCTTGGCGGCGTTGCTCAGCGCCTCGGCGACGGCGAAGTAGACGGCCGACTCGACCGGGGCGGGCGGGCGCCCGGGAAGCTGGATGTCGGTCAGCGTGAGGACCGGGCAGTCGAGCGCGAGCGCCTTAATCGCGTCGCCCAGGCCCCGGTCGGCGAGCACCGGCGGGTAGATGCCGCGCACTAGGTCGCGCAGCTCGGACAGGGCCAGGGTCGCGGTGTTGCGGCAGTCGGCGACCAGGGCCGCGGCCGCTGGCGGGCTGACCTCGATCAGCTTCTCGGCGGTGCGCAGGTTGATGCCCAGTGCCACCAGCCGCGCCTGCGCCCCGTCGTGCAGGTCCCGCTCCAGTCGGCGCAATTCGGCGGCGGCCGAGTCGACCGCGTCGGCGCGCGTCCGGGCAAGCCGCTCCACCCGCGCGGTCAGCCCGCTGCGGCGCGCCCGGACGTCGGCGACGATCGTCCGCCTGGTCAGCACGAACCCGCCGGTCACGCAGGCTGCCGCGAGAAGCACCAGTTCGGGGAAGTACAGCTGGTCACGCAGCCAGCCGTACCACTCATAGTCATAGGTGTAGTGGGAAAACACCAGTGCCTGGACGAGGACCCAGGCGCCGATGCCGGTGAGGCCAACCGCAGCCAGGTAGCCTGCGCGCCGCGGCTGCACGAGCGTGTAGAACGTGACTGCCGCCAGCACGAGCAAGGTATAGAACAGGTCCCCGGGTATTGACTTCGCGTTGAACAGGTTCCCGCTGCCGGTGCCGCCCACGTTGGTGATCCCGTACGTGCCCGCGAGCACCAGGAACCCGATGGTCACCGGAAGCAGCGCGGCCCCCCAGCCGACGTCGCGCGGCCGGTGCACCCGGATGACAAGCGCGCCCGCGCCCTGCTCGCGCAGCCTCCGCCAGAGGCGGAGCACCACGCCCCGGGCGAACAGGACGAAGATCGCGAAGACAAGGAGTAGTCCAAGGAATGCCATGCAAGTCATCGTCGCGCGGACCGGCCGTTCCGGCCATGGGACAGGGCCTACTTTCCCGGTAGGGGTTTGCCTACTACCGCGCAGGCCCGGATTCGTTGCGACCCAATACGGTCAGGCCGACCGGCGGCGGAAGAGGTAGCTGGCCGAGGCGGCCGAGACGGCCAGGATGACCGCGCAGTAGGCGACGGCGAGCAGTGCCTCGTGGCCGAGCGACGCCCCGGTGACGGTGCGGCCGGTCCACAGGCCGCGCATCGTCTCGATGACGGGGGTGAACGGCTGGTTGGCGGCGATGGGGCGCAGCACGGGGGTCATCGTCCGGGCGGGGACGAACGCAGTGCTCAGGTACGGCAGGAACATGATCACGAAGGTGACCGAGTTAGCCGCCTCGGGGGTCTTGACGAGCAGGCCCGCCGCCGCGGCGAGCCAGGAGATAGCCAGGATGAACGCGATGATCAGGCCGGCCGCGGCGAGCCAGTGCAGGGGGCTGGCGCTGGGGTGCCAGCCGACGGCGAGGGCGACGCCGATCACCAGCGCGGTGGCTAGCAGGTTCCGGGCCAGGCTGGCGGCGATGTGCCCGGCCAGGACCGACGAGCTGGCAATCGGCATGGACCGGAACCGGTCCACGATGCCACTGGACATGTCGGTGGCGACGGCGACCGCCGTGGTGCCCGCGCCGAACCCGGCGCACAGCACGATCAGGCCGGGGACGACGTAGTTGACGTACTGGCGGGTGCTCGTGGCCTGGCTGCTCATCGCGCCGCCGAAGACGTAGACGAACAGCAGCATGAGAATGATCGGCAGCATCAGCGCGGTGAAGAACGCCTCGGGGTCGCGCAGCGACCGGCGGACGCAGCGGGTGATCATCACGCTGACGTCGCTCAGGGCATCGTTCATCGGATTACTCCCTCGGTCTTGGCTTCGGAGATTTCTTCGGCTTCGGTCAGGGCGAGGAACACCTCATCGAGGGTCCGGCTGGCGCCCGGCTCGCTGAAGTTCGCCTTCAGCTGGGCGGGCGTGCCCTGGGCGACGATGCGGCCGTGGTGCAAGACGGCGACGACGTCGGCCAGTTGGTCGGCCTCCTCGAGGTACTGGGTGGTGAGGAAGACCGTGACGCCGTCGCTGGCGAGCTCGCGCACGACGTCCCAGAGCTGGTTGCGGCTGCGCGGGTCCAGGCCGTTGGTCGGCTCGTCGAGGAACAGCAGCGGCGGGCGGGCGATCACGGCGGCCGCGAGGTCGAGCCGCCGCCGCATGCCGCCGGAGTACTCCTTGACGCGCTTATCGGCGGCGTCCTGGAGGTCGAAGACGTCCAGGAGCTCGGCGGCGCGCGACTTGGCGGCCATGCGCGGAAGGTGCAGCAAGCGGGCCATCATGACCAGGTTCTCCCGGCCGGTCAGCACGTCATCGACGGCGGCGTACTGGCCGGTGAGGCTGATGGAGCGGCGGACCCGGACCGGGTCGCTGGCCAGGTCGTGGCCGTTCACGGTGATGGTGCCGCTATCTGGCCTGGTCAGCGTGGCGAAGATGCGGACGAGGGTGGTCTTGCCAGCGCCATTGGGCCCGAGGAGGGCGAAGATCGCGCCCTGGTCGACGGCGAGGTCGAGGCTGTCGAGCACGCGCTGGCCCCCGAAGCCCTTGACGACGCCTCGCGCCATAACTGCGTATGTCATACACATAAAAGTATGCATCGTATGCAGTTTGGTCAAGCGGAAGTTTCGGCCAACAGGGATGCGGCGTAACCTAGGCCGTGATGGCGATCTTGGGTGCCCACCAGCGAGGAGGAGACCGGCCACATGTCCGCTGAGCAGGCGCAATCGCCGCTGCCACCGGGCCTGGACCTGCTGTGGGGACGGCGGGAACGGGGCAAGCGCGGCCCCCGGCCGGGCCTTTCGGCCAGCGCGATCGTGGAGGCCGCCATCCGGGTCGCCGACGCCGAGGGCCTGGAGGCCGTCTCGATGGCGCGGGTCGCGCATGAGCTCGGCTTCACCACGATGTCGCTGTACCGGCACGTCGCCAGCAAGGATGAGTTGCTCCAGCTCATGTGGAACGGCAGCGCCGTCGGCGCGGAGTCGCTGGTGCTGGAGGGCGCGGACTGGCGGGCGAAGCTGCGGATGTGGTCGGCGGTTCAGTGGGGAATGCTCGAGCGGCACCCGTGGATCACGCAGATGCCGATGGCGGCGCCGCCGATGGCGCCCAACTCGCTGCACTTCGTGGAGCGCGGCCTGGCCGCCCTGGACGAGACGAGCCTGACCGACGCGGAGCGCATCCGGGTGATCGGGCTGATCAGCTCCTACACCCTGAGCGAGGCACGGATGGCGCACGACGCCGCGCGCGCCGTGAAGGCGGCGCACGACGCGGGGCCGGTGGCAGGGCCGGGGCCGGCGGCCGGCGCGGCGGCCGCGCCGATGCCGACCTACGAGTCGCTGCTGCGGGAGCTCATCGACGAGGAAACGTACCCGAGGCTGTACCGGCTCGCCTGGTCCGGCGCGGCGGAACTCAGGGATGAGTACGCGGAGTTCCTGTGGGGCCTGGACCGGGTCCTGGACGGCGTCCAGGCCCTCATCGACCGGGCGGGCGAGGCCGGCTAAGCGGGCGGTCGGCTAAGCGGGCGGTCGGCTACGCCGGGACGAGGCCGTCCCAGGACCAGCCGGGAACCGTCAGGTCCGCCGGGATCTCGGTGTCGTGCGGATGGGACAGGGCGATGTCGCCGACTGCCCATCCCATGTAGGCGCGCAGGGCGGCGCGGAATTCCGGGTCGGCGGGCAGGCCGGCGTCGTCGGCCGCGAGCATGAAGCAATCGGTGAACCGGCGGGCCAGGTCGCTCAGGTCCCCGTTGCCCGCGTGCATGTGCACCAGGAACGCCTGGTCGCCGCCCCAGTCCCGGGTGTAGGCGGGCGGTCCGCCCATGACCTGCGCCCAGTAGGCGGCGAGCCGCTCCACGTGCTGGGGGTTCTGGTCAGGATGGGAGAACGGGTGGTTAAGCTCCGGGTCCGCCAGGCATCGCGCGTGGTGCGCGGCGGCGAGCTTCAGGAACGCCTCGTCGCCGCCCGCGAACTCATACAACGTCGGTCGCATGAAGCGAGCATAATCACGCGTGCGCGCTCAGCCACTCCACAAGCAGTTCGTTGAGCTTGTCGGGCGCGTCGAGCGGGATCCAGTGGCTCGCGCCGGAGATCTCGGCGTACCGCCACTGCCCGGTGACATGATCGCCGGAGGCGCGCATCCGGACACCGTCGAGGTACCGGTCACCGTCGGACCAGACCCCGAGCGTGGGTGCCGTGACCGGCGGGAGCTCCCGCCGGGGACCCGGCATGCGCGGCGCGACATTGGCCCGGTACCAGTTCAGCGAGGCAGTCAGCGCACCCGGGCGGGATAGGTCGGCGATGGCCCTGTCGATGTCGGCATAGCCAACCGCCAACTCGCGCAACTGCGCCCAGTCGTCATGCCGCAAGGTGGCCTCGGCGACCTCCTCGAACTGGAAGTAAAGCTGGTACCAGGCCATCTCTCGCTGGCGG
>JAICUO010000291.1 GCA_025935815.1 Streptosporangiaceae bacterium | reverse complement strand
GGCCGCTGGCGTAGCCGCCTGCGGCTGTTCCTCGGCGCCGGCGCCGCCGCCCTGGCCGCCGCCACGGCCATGGTGGCCGCGCCCGGCATCGCCCACGCCGCGGTCTGCGGCGTCCAGAACGGCACCACCAACGGCATGTACTGGCAGATGTGGAACAACGGCCAGGGCTCGGCCTGCATCACCGTCGGCTCGGCCGGCAACCAGTACTCCACCACCTGGAGCGGCATCGGCGACCAGGTCTCCGGCGTCGGCTGGCAGCCCGGCAGCAACCAGACCATCAACTTCAGCGGCAGCATGAGCTCCAGCGGCGGCACCGGGCTGGCCGCGCTCTACGGCTGGTCCACCAGCCCCCTCGTCGAGTACTACGTCATCGAGGACCTCCAAGGCGGCAGCCCCTCCCTCGGCACCCAGGTAGGCACCGTGACCAGCGACGGCGCCACCTACAACCTCTACAAGCACCAGCAGGTCAACCAGCCCTCCATCCAGGGCACCACCACCTTCTGGCAGTACCTGGCCATCCGCCAGGGCAACACCACCAGCGGGACCATCACCACCCAGAACTTCTTCAACGCCTGGGCCAGCCACGGCATGAACCTCGGCTCGCTCAACTACCAGATCTTCGCCACCGAATCCTGGGGCGGCGGCAGCGGCAACTCCAACTTCACCGTCAGCCACGGCTCCGGCGGCGGCGGAGGCGGCGGCGGCGGAGGCGGCGGAGGCGGCGGCTCTGGCGGCTGCACCGCGACGCTGTCGGCCGGGTCGCAGGGCAGCAACTGGTACAACCTCAACGTCGCGGTCACCGGCTCCAGCACCTGGACCGTAACGGTGAACATGGTCTCCCCGGCGGTCGTCTACTCCACCTGGAACGTCAACGCCACCTGGCCCAGCCAGTACGTGATGAAGGCCACGCCCAACGGCAGCGGCAACAACTGGGGCTTCACGGTCTCACCCAACGGCCAGTGGACATGGCCATCCGTCTCCTGCAGTACCAGCTAGCCCAGCGAGGTCACCCGCTAGCGGCCTAACCGCGGCGAAGCGGCCCCGGCTTTCAGTTCACTGAACCACGAGCCGGGGCCGTCGCGGCAAGCGCAAGCGCGATGCGCTGCGCCCTGAGCGGCGTTGCCTCCTAGCCGGCTACCGAGGCTCGCTGGCGAAGGGGCATGGGCACGCGGTAGCGGGCGGGTTCGCCTGGTGCCTGCGGGCGGTCGCCATCGCCGAAGAGGACGTCAATGGCGCGCCTGCCCAGCTCGTAGTGGGGGAGCGCGAGGGTGGTGAGCTGAGGCTTGAGCCATGAGGCGATCGGGTCGTCGTCGAAGGAGACGACGGACACGTCCGCGGGGACCTGAAGCCCCCGGTCATGGAGCGCCTGGTAGGCGCCGAGCGCGAGCCGGTCGTTGAAGCAGATCAAAGCCCTGGGCCGGGCCACCGCAAGCAGCGCCTCAACGGCACGGTACCCGTCAGCTGGCTCCCACTCCAGGCACCCGTGAGCCCCTGCCCAGCTAACCCCCGCCGCGGTCATCGCCTCGCTGATCCCAGCGAGCCGTTCCGCCGCCGCCACGCTCCGAGGCGGCATCTGGTTGCGCCCAGGGGCGGCGCCGATCAGGTAGATCCCGTCCCGGAAGCCCGCGCGGATCAGCACGCCAGCGGCGTCCCGCCCGGCGGCCAGCTCGTCCGGGATGACTGAGGAGATCCCGGCCGGCCGGCGGGGGAGCGCGTTCAAGAGCACGGCGGGAATGCCCAGGAGCGCCTTCGGAACGGAGACCTTCCGGGTGTACATCGAGGCCAGGATGACCGCGTCGGCCCGGCGATCGTGCATGGTCTGGATCAGTCGCCGCTCAAGCTCGGGGTCTCCCTCGGTCTCCCCGATGAGCAGCAGGTTGCCGCGCTCCCGGGCGGCCTCCAGAGCGCCCTTGATCAGGGTGCCCGCGTGCGGGGTAGTGGCGACGGCATCGGAGACGAACCCGATCGTGTGAGTGACGCCCTTGCGCAGGCTCACCGACACGCTGTTCGGCCGGTACTGCAGGTCACTGGCCGCCTGCCGGACCCGGTCCTCAACCTCCGGCGAGATCCGCATCTGCCGGCCGCGACCGGACAAGACGAACGACGCGCTGGTCGGCGAGACTCCCGCTGCCCGGGCGACGTCGGCCAGGGTCGTTCGCGGCGTGATCATCCGAGGGTTGACATCAGCAGGCACAGGTGTGATGCTACCGCCTAGCTAATACGATTTAGCATCCCGCGCCACACCGAGCCACCCGCTGGAGCGGCCACGGCGACCGGGAGCCGTCGCCCAAGGGAGGGAGACGATATGTCAGTTCAGGTACGCGCTAGCCGCCGCCGCGGCGGCGCACTGGCGGTCGCCATGCTGGGCCTGCTCGCCGCGGCCACGGCGTGCAGCGCGCCGGGAAGCCCGCAGGCGCAGGGCACCGCCGGGGCGTCCGCCGCGCCGGCCACGTCGACCGCGTCAGCCACGTCGGCCGCGGCTGCGTGCGGCACGGCGCCGGTCACGATGGATGCCTACATAGAGACCGGGTTCCAGGTCCCGAACTCGCTCATGGCCGAGTTCACCAAGCAGTATCCGAACGTGAAATGGAACATCCGCCAGGACCAGTTCGCGGTCATCACCCAGAATGCCCCGCGCGTCCTGGCCAGCGACCCGCCGGACATCATGCGGCTGCCGTCCATCTCTGACCTTGTCAAGGACGGCCTGCTCAAGAACCTGGACGGGTACGCGACCGCCTACGGCTGGGACAAGTGGCCCAGCTCAGAGCTCGTCCAACTCCGGCTCGGCCCCGGCGGCCGGCCGCGTGGCGAGGGCTCCCTGTACGCCATGGGGCTGAACTACAGCATGACCGGCGTGTTCTATAACAAGAAGCTCGCCGCGAGGATCGGGATGACCTCCGCGCCCGCCACGCTCGCCGAGCTCGACCAGGACCTGGCCAAGGCCAAGCAGGCGGGCATCACGCCGATCGTCCAGTTCAACGGCGGGGCCACCGGCGGCTTCGCGTTCCCGCTGCAGGACCTCATGGCCGCCTACGGGCCGCCCTGCCCGATCAACGACTGGATCTTCAACAAGCCCGGCGCGACCATTAACACGCCCGCGAACCTGCAGGCAGCCCAGCACCTGGCCCAGTGGATCAAGGCGGGCTACTTTGAGGCCGACGCCAACGCCATGGACTACCCCACCATGATCAGCCGCTTCACCCACAACAGCGGGCTGTTCACGTTCGACGGAGACTGGGAGTCCGGGAACTTCGACAAGCTGATGCCGGGCCAGGCCGGGTTCTTCCTGATGCCCCCCGCGCAGGCCGGCGGCCCGCACGCGGCGATGTCCGCCCCGCTGACCTACGGCATCGCCGCCAAGGCCAAGCACGCCGACTGCGCCGCCTTCTTCCTCAACTGGGTGGCGACCAACCCGGTCGCCCGCACGATCGACGTGCAGGTCGGCGGATCCCACCCACTGGGCGCCTCCGGTGCGTCCATGCCCGCGATCAAGGCCGGCACGGTCACCGCGCAGACCCTCGCGGCCGGCTCGGTGATCGGCAAGGAGAACGGCTCGATGGACTTCATCGCCAACGCCACCGGTGCCATCTACGCCTCCGCCTGGACACCTGAGCTGCAGAAGCTGTTCGCCGGGAAGGAAACCCCGAGCGGGCTGCTGTCCACGGTGCAGGCGGACTACAAGCAGGAACTGGGCGGATGAGCAGGTCCCGTGCTTGACCTGTCCACCGGCCGTCATCCAGCGGCCCGCGAGCCCGCGGGCGCGCGGCGGGCTCCGCGGCGCAAGCCCGGAGCCCGCCGGGCCGCCCGCGCCCGGTGGGCCGGGTGGCTGTTCGTCGTCCCGGCGCTGGGGATGTACGGGCTGTTCGTCCTGCGGCCGCTTGCCCTCACCATCCAGTACTCGCTGTATCAGTGGGACGGCATCGGCCCGTCAACATGGACCGGCCTGGGCAACTACGCGACGGTCTTCAGCGACCCGGCGCTGCTGGCCATCATCGGCAACGCGTTCAAGCTGATCGTGGCCTTCAGCGTGGTCCCGGTGCTGCTCGGCCTGGCCGTGGCCGTGGTCATCCGGCGGATATCGGCCAGTCGCCTGGCCCTCACGGCCCGCACGGTGCTGTTCCTGCCGCAGGTCATCCCGCTGGTCGCGGCCGGGATCGCCTGGAGCTGGCTGCTGTCGTCCACCGGTGTCGCTAACCAGTTCCTGTCCGCCATCGGCCTCGGCGGGATCACCAGGGCCTGGCTTGGCGACTTCTCCACCGCGTTGCCCGCTGTCGGGCTGATCGGCGCATGGGTCCTCGTCGGCCTGTGCACTGTCTTGCTGATGTCCGGCATGACCAAGATCGATCCCAGCCTGTACGAGGCGGCCCGGATTGACGGGGCGGGGCTATGGCGGGAGTTCACCGCCGTCACGCTGCCCAGCATCCGCCAGGAGATCGCCGTGTGCGTCACGGTGACCGTGATCGCCGCCCTGGCCAGCTTCGACATCGTCTACATCTCCACGCAGGGCGGCCCCGGCGAGGCCACCATGGTCCCTGGGCTGGAGATCTACGAGCTGGCGTTCTCCCACCGGCAGGTCGGCCTGGCATCAGCGCTGGCCGTCGTGCTCATCGTTCTCGTGCTGGCCTGCGTGCTCCCCATCCAGCGCCTGGCGAGGAAGGGCGCCCAGTGATCGGCAGCCGCCGGGAAGCGATCATCGGGCGAGCCCTGCTCATCTTGCTGATGGCATTCACGGTGCTACCGTTCGTTAGCCTGTTCACCACCGCCCTGCAACCATCGGGCACCTACCCCCTTGGCCTGGAATGGCCAGCGCACCCGCAATGGGGGAACTTCACCCAGGCGTTCAAGGCCGCCCAGATGGGGAGCCTGCTGGAATCCAGCGCGCTCATCGTGGCCGGCGTCGTCCCGGTATCGGTCCTCATAGCGACGATGGCCGGCTTCGCCATCGGCCACCTGCGGGTGCCCGGCAGCCGCCTGGCCTTCCTGCTGTTCCTGGTCGGCCTGACCCTGCCGTTCGAAGGGGTGATCACCCCCCTGTACTACGAGGTCCAGGGCATGGGCCTGCTGAACACGCGGTGGGCGATCATCTTGCCGCTCATCGGGTTGTTCATGCCATTTTCCGTGTACTGGATGCGCGCTCATTTCGTAACCGCGCCGGCTGAGCTGACCGACGCGGCCCGCACCGACGGCGTGAACACCTGGCAGCTGTTCTGGCGAATCCACGTGCCGCTGGCCAGGCCCGCCATCTCCTCGCTCACCATCTTGCTCTTCCTCTGGACCTGGAACCAGTTCCTGCTGGCCATCGTCCTAGTCGATGATCCCACCAAGCGGACGATGGCCGGGGCGCTGGGCGCCTTCCAGGGCCAGTGGGGAACCAACATCCCGCTGCTATGCGCCGGGTCGCTGATCATCCTCGTCCCCACCCTGCTTGTCTTCCTCGCCTTCCAGCGCCACTTCGTCGTCGCGTTGCTCCAAGGATCATTGAAGGGATAACTTCACTGTCACTCCGGCTAGCCGACGCGTGGGTATGGGACTTCTGGCTTGCCCGCCACGGCGACAAACACCACGTCTTCTACCTCCAGGCACCGAGCGCCCTCAGCGATCCGGACCTCCGCCACCACAACGCCTCGGTCGGCCATGCCACCTCGACGGACCTGCGGTCATGGACGGTACTTCCTGACGCACTCGGCCCTGGGCCGAGCGGAGCATGGGATGACCTGGCGACCTGGACCGGCAGCGTCATCGAGCACGACCAGCGCTGGTACATGCTCTACACCGGGATCAGCCGGGCGGAGGCCGGGCTCATCCAGCGCATCGGGCTGGCAGTCTCCGATGACCTCGTAACCTGGCGCAAGCACCCCGCCAACCCCGTCATCGAAGCCGACCGACGATGGTATGAGCTCCTAGACCTCACGAGCTGGCGCGACCAGTCATGGCGCGACCCCTGCCTGTTCCGCAGCCCCCGCGACAGCGCGTTCCACGCCCTGATCACGGCCCGCTCCGCGACCGGCGACGCCGATGGCCGCGGGGTGGTCGCCCACGCCCGCTCCGCCGACCTCGTGCGATGGGAAGTACTGCCACCGGTAACCACCCCCGGGGACTTCGCGCAGGTGGAGGTACCACAGCTCGTACAGCTCGGCGCTCACCGGCACATCTTGTTCTCAGCGCACCCCGAGGACCATTCCCGGCAACGAGTCAGCCGGCTGGGCCCGGGGCAGGAGGGCACCTATACCTTCACGGCCGGCCCCCCCGGCGAGCTCTTTCGCCCGTCCGCCGCCCCCATCGTCCCCGAGAGCGGGCCACTCGGCCCGCTCTACGCCGGCAAGCTAGTGGAGGCAGCACCGGGCGACTGGCGGTTCCTCGCCTTCCGGGCAGGCACGGGCTCCGCCTTCATCGGCGAGATCACCGACCCCCTCCCGGTCTGCCAGAACCCGGACGGGCAACTCAGCATCACAGCGGGCCTCGATGGTGCAGCCGTCAATGCTCGCCTCTAGGGCCGGGCGCCCGGCGGCGGTTTCCGTCAGCTCAGCGCGGCCGCCGTCCACGAGACGGGCGGCAACTCGATGGTGAGCACGCCGTCGGTGAGGGACGCGCTCGCGTTGGCGGCTGGCTTGACGCGGTCCTGGTCGGCAAGCGTGTTCTTCGCGTAGACGTCAGCGCTGGCCAGCGTGACCGCCTCGGTGATCCGGGAAGAGCCGAGGCTGCGCACGTCAATCGTGACCCGCGCCGCCTCCGTGAGGTCCCGGTTGACTAGGAACACGGCGGCGCGGCCGTCGTCTACGGTCGCGATGGCGTCGATGACGGGTGCCTCGCCGTGGCGCGCCGTGTCGAACGTCGGCGCCTCGATCACGGGGCGGATCACCTCGCCGGAGGCGAGCCGGCTGGTGATCGAGAACGGGAAGAAGGTCGCCTGCCGCCAGGCCGGGCCGCCGGGCTCGGTCATGATCGGCGCGATCACGTTGACCAGCTGGGCGAGCGACGCCGAGGTGACGCGGTCGCTGTGCCGCAGGAGCGTCATCAGCAGGTTGCCGACGACGACGGCGTCCGCGACCGTATAGACGTCCTCAAGCAGGCGCGGGGCGTAAGACCACTCGTCGCTGGCCTCGGCCGCCTCCTGGTGCTCCTTGAGGTACCAGACATTCCACTCATCGAAGGAGATCTGCATCTTCTTCTTCGAGCGCTTCTTGTGCCCGACATGGTCCGCCGTCGCGACGACGGTGTCGATGAAGAAGTCCATGTCGAGCGCCGAGGCGAGGAAGGAGCCGAGATCACCGTCAAGCTCCTGGTAGTACGCGTGGCACGACACGTAGTCGACATGCTCGTAGCTGTGCTCAAGTACCGTGCGCTCCCAGTCGCCGAAGGCCGGCATGCCCGAGCCGGAGGAGCCGCAGACCACCAGTTCGAGGTTCCTGTCGGCCATCCTCATCGCGGCCGCGGTGCGGGCGGCGATCTTTCCATAGTCGTCGGCTGTCATGAAGCCCTGCTGCCACGAGCCGTCCATCTCATTGCCGAGGCACCACATGCGCACGTTGTGCGGCTCCAGGGTGCCGTTCGCGATGCGCAGGTCCGACAGCGCGGTGCCGGAGGGATGGTTGGCGTACTCCAGCAGGTCCAGGGCGGCTTGGATGCCACGAGTGCCGAGGTTCACGGCCAGCATCAGCTCGGAGCCGGCTAGCTTCAGCCACCTGGCGAACTCGTCGAGGCCGACCTGGTTCGACTCCAGCGAGTGCCAGGCGAGGTCGCGGCGCACCGGGCGCTTGTCGCGCGGGCCGACCGAGTCCTCCCAGCGGAAGCCCGAGACGAAGTTGCCGCCCGGGTAGCGGACGGTCGTGCACCCGAGCTCACGGACCAGCTCGACGACGTCCATGCGGAAGCCGTGCTCGTTCGCGGCCGGGTGCCCGGGCTCGTAGAGCCCGGTGTAGACGCACCGGCCAAGGTGCTCAACGAACGCGCCGAAGGTGCGCCGCCGGACGGGCGCGATGACGGCGCGCTTGTCGAGCTCGATGTGAGCGCGGGGCAATTCAATGGTCCTTTCCTACGGGGAGCGGGCGGGTGCGGCGGGTCGCTGAGGACGACCGTACCGTGCGCCTAGCCCTTCACCGCGCCGGTGAGGCCCCCGACGATACGGCGCTGGAAGACGGCGAAGAACAGCAGCGCGGGCAGCATCGACAGGGAGGTGAACGCGAGGACCCTCGCCGTGTCCGTCGAGTACTGCGAGGCGAACTGCTGCACGCCGAGCGGCAGCGTGTAGTTCGCCTGCGAGTTCAAGACATACAGCGGCAAGACGAAGTTGTTCCAGCTGCCGATGAAGGCGAGGATGGCGACGGTGACCACGCCGGGCAGCGACAGCGGGACGGCCATGCGGAAGAAGAACCCCAGGCGGCTCGCGCCGTCGATGGCCGCGGCCTCTTCGATATCCTTCGGGATAGCGCGCAGGAAGGGCACCAAGATGATGACCGTCGTCGGCAGGCCGAAGGCGATCTGCGGGATGGCGACGCCCAGCAGGTTGTCGACCAGGCCGAGGTCCTTGATGACGATGTAGAGCGGGGTGATCGCGATCACCAGCGGGAACATCAGGCCCGCGGCGAACAGCGAGTACATCGCGCCCTTGAGCTTGAAATCGTAGCGGGCGATCACGTAGCTCACCATGACGCCCAGCAACACGACGCCGATCGTGCTCACGGTCGCCACGATCGTCGAGTTGCCGAATTCGCCCCAGAACGTCACCGAATTCAGGACGTCGATGTAGTGGCTGCTGACCCACGGGTTCGGCAGGCCGGCCGGGCTGGTCGTGATCTGTGAGTTGGTGCGGAAGCCGCCCAGCACGATGTACACGACCGGCGCGAGGCTCCCGGAGATGAGCAGCAGGGCGACGAGGTAGACGAACGGGTTCCCCCACTTCTGCGGCTTGTCGCGGCGCCTGGCGGACCGGGCCGGCGCGAGCCGTGCGCTTGCGGTCGTCGCGCTCATCAGGTGACTCCCTGGGTGACGGCCCCCCGCATGTCGCGGCGCAGGATGAGGCGTTGGTAGGTCAGCGCGACGATGAGGGAGACCAGGAACATGACCACGGCGACGGCGTTGCCGTAGCCGTAGTTGCCGGCGTCGCGGCCGTTGTGGACCATGTACGTCGCCATGGTGGAGGTACCGGCCGTGCTGGAGATGTACTGGCCCCAGATGATGTAGACGAGGTCGAACAGCTGCAGCGAGCCGATGATCGACAGGAACGCCCAGATGCGGATGGTCGGGCCGAGCAGTGGCAGCATGATGTGGCGCTGGACCTGCCAGTAGGAGGCGCCGTCGATCCGCGCGGCCTCGCCGAGCTCGTCGGGGATCGACTGCAGGCCGGCCAGCATCAAGATGACGGCGAAGCCGATGTACTTCCACGTGATGATGCCCATCAGGGACCACAGCGCGCGGTTCGGGTCGGCGAGCCAGTCGGCGGCGAGGAAGCCGAGGCCGATGTGGTGGAGCGCGTCGTTGACCGCGCCGGTGGTCTGGAGCAGCAGGCTCCAGCCGGTGCCCACGATGACCTCGGAGATCACGTACGGCACGAAGATGAGGACGCGGACTATGGAGCGGCCTCGGAACCTGCGGTTGAGGAGAAGGGCAAGGATGATCGCGACCGGCCCCTGGAGGAT
>JAICUO010000763.1 GCA_025935815.1 Streptosporangiaceae bacterium | reverse complement strand
CCAGGTGCAGCAGCTTGCCCGCGGCGACCAGCGAGGTGCGCAGCTGGGCGGCCACCTCGTGCTGAAGGTCTGGCTCCCATTCCCAGGGCAGGCCCGCCGTCGCCATGCCCTTCTCGGGCACCGCGCGGCGGCGGATCATCTCCCTCGCCACGCCCAGCTTGCGCGCCGCCGCCCACGACTCCGCCGCCTTCCAGCGGCCCATCAGCCCCAGCGCCTCGTCATCGGTCGCGTCCGGGCACCGGTCGCCCGCGCCGGTCAGGTCGCTGAGGATCATCACGTGCCAGGCGTTCGGCCGGGCGCTGTCCCCGCACCGGTGCTGCGCGAAGTCCGCCAGCCGCTCATCGCGCCGGCCGTCCCCGGCTCCGCCGGCCGCAACATTGGCGTGGCTCTCGCCGGGGCTGTCGTCACCGGCAAGCCAACGCGCTTCACCCGCGTTGCCGGCCAGGCGGTGCGCATCGTCAGCGAGGTGCGCGCTGACGTCATCCGGCCCCGGGGCCATGAAGTCCGCCATCATGCACCTCCTGTCGGTCAGCTCGCTGCCTCGCCATGATCAACTAATGAAGCTACTTCGAATATTATCACGAGCTAGCGACGTAGGCGACCAGGCAAGGCAACTGGCGGGTCAGGCGATCGGCTGGTGCTGGCGGCCGTCGCCGGCGATCTTGTCGGCGGGGGTGAATGCCGCGAGGAAATGGTGGTCAAGTGCTTCGGGGGAGGTGGCGCGGAAGCCGCACGAGCAGGTTAGGGCGGCGTGTTCCTCGTGGACCTGGCCGTCGGTCCCGGCCGAATGCGGGGGGTCGAAGACTGTCAGAAGATGGTCGGTGATCTCCTCATCAGGTCGGCTTTCGAAGCCGCAGGCGCAACGGGTTGCTGGCATGGCGATTATCCGGTTTCCGTGAATTATGCTTGGGTGATAAAGGCACGGGTGACCTTGCCGGTGAACGGGAGATCGGGGAAATAGAAGTCCCATTGGCTGCTGAGCGCCTCGACGATGGACAGGCCCCGGCCGCTCTCGTCGCCCGGGCCGGCCACGCGCGGGACGGGTGCCTGGCGTACGCCATCCCACACCAGCACGGCCACGCTGGCGTCGCCGCCGAGCAGCCACACCCGTACCGACGGAGTGTGCGGCAGCCGGTGATCGTCGGCGTACTTCCTGGTCGTGTGGACGGAGTTGGTGATCATCTCGGTGGCGACCAGCTCGGCGACCTCAATCAGGTGCCCAAGCCCCCACAGCGGCAGCCGCTCGCGGATCACCCCGCGCGCCGTGCGCGGCGAGTTGTCGACCGCCCCGAGCTCCAGGAAGTCGCGCCGGTACCAGTCCGCTAGCCACCCGAACGAACGGAGCACGTCGCCGCCCGGCCGGGCCGGCGGGGGCGGGATCACGGGAATCGGAGTCAACGCGGGCGGGCTGCCGGGATTCACGGGCGTCCTCTTGACGTGGGCAATGGGCATGGTGAAATAGGAGTCTCGCAAATCAGCCGGGCGGCCAGTGAGAATGCCATTTCCAGTCGAAACGCCGGCTGCGTGACCCGTTTTTTAGACCATGTCACTGCCCGGACGGGTTACGCTATCCATACGCGCGCTCTTTCGTTATCCTTCGGCTGCCTTCGGAGGTTTTCGGTGACCCTCTCCAGCAGTACCCCGGAACCTGATTCCACCCCCAGGGGCAAGCTCGCCAAGCACCTGCGGCTAATACGGCAGGCGGCGGGCTTCGCCACGCAGGCCCCGCTGGCTAACCGGCTGGGCGTCTCCAGCGACCTCATCTCGAAAATGGAGACCGGCAAGCACGTCCCCACCCAGGACATCTTCCTGGCCCTGCTCGACATCTGCGCCGTCAGCGAGGAGGCCCGCGTCTACCTCACCGACTTGTGGGTCCTCGCCCGGGCCGGCCGCGGCGGCGTGCGCGAGTTCTTCGAGAAGTACGCGACGGCGGAGGAGAAGGCCGCGTTCCTGCGCATGTGGGGCCTGCTGCTGATCCCGGGACCACTGCAGACACGGGAGTATGCCTATGCGATGTTCCAGGCGCGCGGCTTGGACGAAGGCGAGGCCGTGGAGCAGACCGACCTGCGCGTCAAGCGGCACGCCAAGGTCGACGGTCCCGGCGCGGCCCATGTGACCGCGCTCATCTACGAGCTTGCCCTGCACCGCCAGGTCGGCACCGCTGAGGTCATGGCTGGCCAATTGGACCGCCTGCTGGAATTGTCGAGTCGCCGCAACGTTGTGATCCAGGTCGTCCCCGATGACGGCAGCTACTTCCCTGGATTGGATGGGGAGTTCGGCATCGCGACCGGCCCCGATATTTCCGATACCCTGATCATGGTGACCGTGGAGGATCACGTATCCGACGAGTCGGAGGCGGTCGGCAAGGTCATCGCCTTGTTCGAAGAGGTGCGCGGCTACGCGCTCAACGTGGTGCAGTCGCGGACGGTCCTAACGGAGGCGCTACAACAATGGAAGAGCCGACAGCAATAAACCTCGGCTGGCGCAAGTCCAGCTACAGCAACGGCAACGGTGGCCAGTGCGTCGAGGTCGGCGCGTTCCCGTGGCGCAAGTCCAGCTACAGCAACGGCGGCGAATCGAACTGCGCCGAGGCCGGCCACGCCCCCGGCGCGGTCCTCGTTCGCGACACCAAGGATCGCGGCGCCGGCCCGGTACTGCGCGTTTCGGCGGAAGCGTGGCGGCGGTTCACCGGCGCTGTCCGGGCGTGAAGCCCTCCGGCTCCAGCACCGACTTCAGCGCGGCGATGCCGCGCGCGGCATGGGTCTTCACCGCGCCTTTGCTGATCCCCATCGCCTCGGCGATCTCGGCCTCTGACAGGTCGGCGTAGTAGCGCAGTACCAGCGCCTCACGCTGGCGGGCGGGGAGGTCGCGCAACGCGTCAATGACCACTGAGCGCTCCAGCATCGTGATCGCCCCGGCTTCCGCGCTCGGCTCCTCGGGGAGGTACCTCGGCGCGTTCTTGTCGACCACCGCGCGGTGACGCAGGACGGAAAGCGATCGATTGACCACGCTGAACCGCAGGTAGGGCAGCGCCTTGTCCCGGTCGCGCAGCCGCCGCCAGCTTGACTGCACAGCGATGAATGTGTCCTGCACGACGTCCTCGGCGGTGGGCACGTCGTGCACCAGCGATGCCGCCAGCCGGACGAGGGGCCGGTACTCGTCGAGGTAGATCGCGGTGAGCGTGTCATCGGCCGCCCAGGTGGCGGCGGCCGTGGGGTGCATGCCTACATCCCAGTGCCTCCTGGTGGCGAGACAGTGGCAGGCTGGCTGCGGGGCAGTAGCATCGTCCGCTAGGCCGGTGGGCATGTCGCGGGCCTGGTCAGCGCACGGAACCGGGTGCCGCGTCGTCGTGGCTGTCCGAAGGGCGAGCGCCGCGTAGTAAATTCCCGATACCCGCGGTACGCCGTTTTGCTGACGCCGGGAGGCAGCCGGAATGTGAGGCTGTGGCCAACCGCCGGGAATTGGCCCGGAGGTGACAGTGAAACGGGGAGAACTGTGTTTCGCATCAGAACAAAACT
>JAICUO010000432.1 GCA_025935815.1 Streptosporangiaceae bacterium | reverse complement strand
TGGTCGGAGTCCCCCGACGGGCTGGGCGACGGTGACGGGCCGCACTGGCTGGCCCCGATCGTCGCCGACGCCGAGGCTGGCTTCGGCGGCGTGCTGAACGCGTTCGAGCTGATGAAGTCGATGATCGAGGCGGGCGCGGCCGGCGTGCACTGGGAGGACCAGCTGTCGTCGGAGAAGAAGTGCGGCCACCTCGGCGGCAAGGTCCTCATCCCCACCGGCCAGCACATCAGCACGCTGACCGCCGCCCGCCTGGCGGCCGACGTGTCGGGCGTGCCGACCCTGGTCATCGCCCGCACCGACGCGCACGCGGCGACGCTGCTGACCGCTGACATCGACCAGCGGGACGTCCCGTTCGTGACCGGCGAGCGGACCGCCGACGGCTTCTACCGGGTGCGCAGCGGCCTGGCGCCCTGCGTGGCCCGCGGCCTGGCCTACGCGCCGTACTGCGACCTGCTGTGGATGGAGACCTCCACCCCGGACCTGGCGGAGGCGCGCGAGTTCGCCGAGGCGATCAAGGCCGTCTACCCCGACCAGATGCTCGCCTACAACTGCTCGCCGTCGTTCAACTGGCGGGCGCACCTGGACGAGGCGACCATCGCCAAGTTCCAGAAGGAGCTGGCCGCGATGGGGTACCGGTTCCAGTTCATCACCCTCGCCGGGTACCACGCGCTCAACCACTCGATCTTCGAGCTCGCGCACGGCTACGCCCGCGAGGACATGTCGGCCTACGTCCGGCTCCAGCAGGCCGAGTTCGCGGCCGAGCCGCTCGGCTACACCGCCACCCGGCACCAGCGGGAGGCCGGCACCGGCTACTTCGACCTGGTCACCCAGGCCATCAAGCCAGCCGCCGAGACCACCGCCCTGGCCGGCTCCACCGAAAGCGCCCAGTTCGCCAGTGCCCGTTAACCGCCCCCGAAGGGAGCGGCCGGCGCCGCGACGCGGCGCCCCGGCCTCGGCGCCGCCCCCCCGCTACCAGGGCTCGGCGTCACCGGGCCGGCTGACGGGCTGGGGGGGCTCGGTCAGCGACTTCCAGGCGCTGGTGCCCGAGCCGGCCAGCAGGCCGGCGCTGCGCGAGGGGGTGCTGATGCTGGTCGCCTCAAGGGCCTCGTCGTCGTAGCCGGCGTCATCGCCGACCAGGGGGCGCTTCCACCGGGACGGGACGAACAGCGGCATGATCAAGACGATCCCGGCCGCGCCGAGGACTCCGCTGATGCCCATCGCCTCGAACCCCGCGCCGAACGCGTTCGTCCGCATCGGGACGTAGTGCACCGCCCGCGTCACGCTGACCGCGTACAGCACGGTCCACGCGATCAGCCCGATCCCGGGCAGGCCGGCCGCCAGCGGGGAGATCCGGGGGATGATGATCAGCAGCCCGGCCAGCAAGGCGGCGCCCGCGAGGGCGCCGAGCGCCAGCAGCAGCCCGGTGGCGTGCAGCAGGCTTCCGCCGCCGGCCGGAAGTGCCGTCGCCGCGGCGCTCGGTACCGAGGAATGAAGCTTGTGGAACCCCCATCCGCCGCCGAAGAACACCGCCGCGGCCAGCACGACGGCCAGCGCGATCCCGTATAGATGCCGCATGCCTCTTCGCCTCCTGTCCGGCGCGCCCATGCTGCCGCAAAGTAACACTTCCGCAGCTAAACCACCGGTTCGGACGTATGGTGACCAGGCGGGCGCGGGGCAGCACCCTTCGCGCCGCCATACAGTTAACGTGAGCTGGGCCGGAAGCGTTAACCTGAGAATCCGCTGAGCACGCGTCCTATCGCGAACGCGCATCCACCGCCGCTCGTCGATATCCTGTGGCCGTGCACGCAGACGACATTTTCCGGGCGATCGGGCGATTCGCCGTTAAGTTCCGCTGGCCGATCCTGGTGTTTTGGATTGTGGCCGCCGCGCTGATCCCGAAGGCACTCCCGTCGCTGGCCAACGCGGCCCAGGGCAACAACAGCGCCTTCCTGCCGGCCAGCGCCCCCAGCCAGCATGCCATCGACCTGGCCGCTCCACTCGGGGTTAGCACCAAGGTGACGGTGGTCCCGGTGATCGCCGCCCGCGACGGCGGGCCGCTGACCGCGGCCGACCAGGCCTGGCTGAGCGGGCCGCTGCAGGCCGGCCTGGGCAAGGTCGCGACCGTCGAGAAGGTCAAGGTGCTCGCCGTTTCCCAGCCGGTCGCGGGAGTGGCCGGGCAAGCCGCCGAGATCCAGGTGCAATCCAACGTCAACGGCGGCGGAAACGGCACCGCCATCGTGAACCTCGTCGACAACCTGCGCACCGCGATCAAGGGCGCCGCGCCCCCGTCCGGGTTGCAGGTGCACCTCACGGGCCCGCTGGCCACCCAGGTTGACCAGCAGAAGCAGAACGGCAACTCCAACCAGTCGGTCGAGATCGTCACCGGCCTGCTGATCCTCATCATCTTGCTGCTGGTCTTCCGCGCCCTCCTCGCGCCGCTGGTAACCCTGCTCCCGGCGTTCTTCTCGGTGGCGATCTCCGGGCCGCTGGTCGCCGAGGCCGCCCAGCATGGCCTCAAGGTGTCGTTCCTCGCCCAGATCCTGCTGACCGTGCTCGTGCTCGGGGCCGGCACGGACTACAACCTGTTCCTGGTCTTCCGGGTCCGCGAGCACATCCGGCGCGGCGAGGCGCCCAAGGACGCGGTGGTCAGCGCGCTGACGAAGGTCGGCGAGTCGATCACGTTCTCCGCGCTCACCGTCGTCGCCGCCCTGCTGTCGCTGCTATTCGCGACGTTCCAGATCTACTCCACCCTCGGCATCCCGCTGGCGATCGGCATCGCCGTGGCGCTGCTGGCGGGCCTGACGCTGACGCCGGCGCTGCTGGCGATCTTCGGCAAGGCTGCCTTCTGGCCGACGAGGACCCGGGTCGGCGCGTCCTCGACCGGCGTCTGGGGCAAGATCGCGACGCGCATCCTCAAGCGGCCGGCGGTCGCGCTGGCGACCGGCGTCGTGATCTTCGGCGCCCTGGCGACCTTCGTGACTGGCTACGTGGGCGGCGGCTTCGGCGGCTCGACCACCGCGCCGGCCGGCACCGACTCGGCGGCGGGTGCCGCGCTGCAGTCGAAGTACTTCCCGTCGACCTCCGCCAACCCGACGGAGCTGATCTACACGCTCTCCACGCCCGTCTGGGACAACCCCGCGCCCCTCGTGGCCGCCGAGCAGCAGCTCAAGGCCAGCGGCGTGTTCACCACCGTGGCCGGGCCGCTGAACCCGGGTGGCACCGTGAGCATCTCCCCGGCCCAGTACTCGGGGCTGCACCAGGTGGTGAGCAGCGCGATCCCGTCTGGGGAACTGCCGCCCACGATGCCCCCGGCCGTGGCCCAGGCGCTCCAGCCGGTGGCCGGCAACAACGCGGCGGAGGCTTACCAGCTCTACCGGGCGACCACGAACTTCGTCTCCCCCGACGGCAAGACCATCCAGTTCCTGACCGGGCTGCGGGCCGGCGAGGCGTCGACCACGGCTGCCATGAACGCGACCCCCGCGATCCGGACCGAGGCGGCTAAGGTCGCTCCCACCCTGCACGCGACCGATAACGGCGTCCTTGGCCAGGCACCGATCTTCTACGACATCAGCTCGATCTCCAACAGTGACCTGGGCACCGTGATCCCGATCGCAATCATCGTCATCGGGATCTTGCTCGCGCTGGTCATGCGGTCTTTGGTCGCGCCGCTGTACCTGATCGCCTCGGTGGCGGTCTCCTACTTCGCGGCGCTCGGGACGGCCGTGCTGATCTTCATCAAGATCGGGCACTCGGGCGGCATCACGTTCATCCTGCCGTTCTTGCTGTTCATCTTCCTGCTCGCGCTGGGCGAGGACTACAACATCCTCGTGATGACGCGGATCCGGGAAGAGGCCCACAAGATGTCGCTGAAAGAAGCGGTCTCCAAGGCCCTCGGCATCACCGGCACCACCGTGACCTCGGCCGGCATTGTCCTTGCCTCCGCGTTCGCGGTCTTCGCGGTGGTCGGCGGCGCCTCGGGCGGCAGCCAGATCCGCGACGTGGGCCTCGGCCTGGTGCTCGGCATCCTGATGGACACCTTCGTGGTCCGCACCGTGCTCGTCCCGTGCACCTGCGTGCTGCTCGGGCGGTGGAACTGGTGGCCGTCCAAGCTGACCATCGACAGCCCGGAAGCCGAGTCGGTCAGCGCCTCGGCGGACGCGCTGGGGCTGGCTGGCTCGCAGGATAGCCAAGGCGCGGGCGGAGAAGTATCCCCCTCGGTGGCGCCCGATAGCAAGCATTCTCTAGATTGACCCTGGACATGCCGCGCGGGGTACTGGCCTTATCGCTGCCTGACCGGGAGACTCTTACGGAAGTGGTTCGGCCGGGAAAGGACGCCGATGCAGGAACTGCGCTTCGTCGCGGTGAGCGAGGACGGCAGCTATGCCGTCCTGGCTGTGCCGGGACGAAGCGCGCGGTTTACCTTGCCGATCGATGAGCGCCTGCGGGCGGTCGCGCTCGGCCAGACTTCTCGGCTCGCCCAGTACGAGATCGAAGTGGAGAGTCCCTTGCGACCCAAGGAGATCCAGGCACGGATCCGCGCCGGCGAGACGGCGGAGGAGATCGCCGACGCGGCGGGGATCCCGGTCGAGCGAGTGCGCTGGTTCGAAGGACCTGTGCTGGCTGAGCGCGCCTATATCGCCACGCAGGCGCAATCGGCATCGGTGCGGAGGCAGGGAGACTCCGCACCGGGACCCCGGCTCGGCGACATCGTGACGACGCGGGTGTCTGCCCACGGCGGTGCCCCCGAGGACGCCGAGTGGGACTCCCGCAAGCGGGGGGATGGCAACTGGCAGGTGTCGCTGGCCTTCATCTCCAATGGCCGGCTGACCATCGCCGAGTGGCTGTTTGACCCCCGCCGCCGCCACGTGATGCCCGCCGACGAGGCCGCCGAGCGCCTGTCGCTTCCGGAATCGGAGTTGCCGCCGCTGACCGCGAGCGTCCCCGGCGAGGCCACCGTGACGCCCCTGGCCCCCCGCCTGGGCGCGGTCGCGGCCGGCGGGACGACCTCGGGCGGGTACGGCTCCCCGCCCGGCTACGGCAATCACAGCAACGCGGGCTACAACAGTGCCGGCCCCAACAGTGGCAGCAGCCGCTACCGGTCGGAGCGCACCGCGGCGGACCGGCGCGCCCAGGAACGGCCCGGCTACGAGCCGCCGGCCGCCTACGCTCAGCCGCCTGGGCACTCGGCCCAGCCCCCGGCCTACCCGCAGCGCCCAGCGCAGGCGCCGCCGGAGCCGCGTGCCCCCCGGCCGCCCCAGCCCGGAACGCAATCCATGCAGCCCCCCGCGTATACCCCCTCGCCCGGGCACGGGCTGGTCCCCATGTGGGAGCCACCGGCCTGGGACCCGAATCCGGCTCCGCCCGCTGAGCGCGCCGCGACCCGCGAGCCGCCCGCGCCACCCCCGGCCGAGCGGATGGCGTTCGAGGAAGAGCCAGAGCCAGTTCTAGCCGGAACGGGCCTCGACGATGCCGATTTCGAGCCTGCCTCCATCTACCTGGACACCGCCGACCAGGTCGCCACCGCGCCCGTCCCCGAGCCGGCCGCGACGCCTGCCGACGCCCCGGCCACTGCGGCCGCCCCGGAACCGGCCGCCACCGCCGTACCCGCCGTGCCCGCCGGCCCCCCCGTGGCCGCCGAAGCTCCAGCGCCCGCCGCCGTGACGCCGCCCGAGCCAGCGCCGACGCCAGCGCCCGAGCCAGCGCCGCCGCAGGCGGCCGAGGCTGACCAGCCGGCCGCGCCGGAGGCCTCCCGGCCCCGTCAGCCCAAGAACGCCAAGGCCAAGGGCCGCCGTTCGTCGGTCCCGTCCTGGGACGAGATCATGCTGGGCAGTTCCCGCCAGCGCGACTAGTCCCGTCCGTGAGCTAGCTCTTCAGCGGGGTGCCGACGCCGCCCGTGCAGGCGCCGCCGTACTCGGGACTGTACTTCTGGGAGTAGCGGAACTTGGTGATGAACTGCTGCAGCCTGGGGTCAGTCGCGCTGGTCAGCCTGAGCTGGAAGCCCCATGAGGTCACCACGATCGGCGATGGCAGCCCGGGGTAGGGCGTGATGTCCAGGTACCGGGAACTGCCGCCTTCCGGCGAGGTAAGGATGGTCTGCCTGGTGAACAGCGAGTACAGCTGGTCCAGCTGGGACTTGGGCAGCGACGGCTGGTAGGTGATCCAGATGGCGCCGTGCTCCAGGTTGTGGACGGCCCGCTCGCTCGGCACTGGCTGGTTGTACACGCCGCAGTTCATCCAGGTGGCGTTGTGGTCGCCGCCGACCGGAGGGGTGACGGAGTAGGTCACCGGGCCGGCCACGTGATTATGGCGCAGCGCCTTCGCCGCCGGGCCGTTGTTGCTGCTGGCGGGCCAGCCGGTGGTGACGTAGGCCACGACCCCGCCGATGCCGGTGTTGTTCGCCACCGTCTGCGCCGGGGACTCGGCGGTGGCCTGCCCGGAAACGCCCGGCGGCAGCACCTGCGTCGCGGTGGTGACCGCCGGGCCCGACGAGGAGGTCACGGCGAGCACGATGGCCACGACGGCCGCGATGACGACGATCCCGCCGCCGCCCAGCCAGGCGATTCGGACCTTCCGCTGGCGGGCCCGCTGTTGGGCGCGCATGGCCTCGATCTGGGCACGCCGGTCCCCCTTGGCCTGCTTACGACTGGCCATCAACGCTCCTGACTTGTCACGCTTTCTTCAGGGCGAAGCCCCAGTCAAGGACGCGAGCCGCGTCCTGCGCACCGGCCTGCGGGCCGGTGGCGGGGCTGCCAAGGACAACACCGATCAGCGTACGGCCATT
>JAICUO010000678.1 GCA_025935815.1 Streptosporangiaceae bacterium | reverse complement strand
GTGTCCGGCCGCAGCCGCATCCCGGCCGCCTCCAGGTCCGCGATCGTGCGGTGAGCCAGGTTCCGCCAGTGGGTCACCTCGCCGGAGACGTAGTACGGGATGCCGCAGATGGAGAAGTTGGGATAAGCGTCGGCACATACCACGGTGAACTCCACGCCGGGATCCACCTCGCGGGCTCGCAGCGCGGCGCTGATGCCCGCGTCGCTTCCGCCGACGGCGACAATATGCACGATCAGTTACCTTCCGTTGCTGCCCCATGCGGGACCACGATGCCGGCCGCCTGGGCGGGCGTCAGCGCCGGGTACAGGAACCTGATGATTAGCACCCCGGCGATCCCGCCGCCGACCTGGGCGGCGACGAACACCGGGGCTGAGGACGGCGCGATCCCGGCGAACGTATTCGAGAACATCCGACCGACGGTGATAGCGGGATTGGCGAAGCTGGTGGAGGCGGTGAACCAGTAGGCCGCCCCGATGTAGGCGCCGACCGCCGCCGGGGCGCTGCCCAGCCGCCCGGACCGGGCCAAGGCGAAGATGATGAGGATCAGCCCGGCGGTGGCGATCACCTCCGACAGCGCGTGCGCCCCGCTGGCCCGGTGCTTCTGTGAAATCGACACCGCCGACAGCCCGAACATCAGATTCGCGCCGAGCGCCCCCAGCACGCACCCGGCGACCTGGGCGGGCAGGTACGCGATCGCCGCGCGCCAGGACAGCCCGCCGAACGCCGCGTCGGCGAACGACACCACGGGGTTGAAGTGCGCGCCGGATACCGGGCCGAACATCAAGATGATCGCGAACAGCCCGGCGGCCGTCGTCGCCGAGTTCTCCAGCAGCTGCAGGCCGGTATCGGACGGGGACAGCCGCTGCGCGGCGATCCCGGAGCCGATCACGATCGCGGCCAGGAACGCGCTGCCGAGCAGCTCGGCGGCCAGGCGGCGCGGCAGCGGGACGGGTGCGGCGGTCACGGCGTCATCTTGACATAGCATTGTTAGGTCAGTCAAACTTGAGTCAATGGGTGCTGATATAAGTGCTGAGCTTGCCCGGCGCGTGGTGATGCACGCCGCGCTGGCTGATCTGGCGCGGCTGCGCATCACCGACCTGCTGGCCGACGGGGACGCCTCCCCCTCGGAGCTGGCCGCTGTCCTGGCGATGCCGTCGAACCTGCTCGCACACCACCTGCGGGTCCTGGAAGAGGCCGGCCTGGTCATGCGGCGCCGCTCGGAGGGCGACCGGCGCCGCACCTACCTGCACCTGGTCCCGGGCGCGGTGGACGCCCTGGGCGGCTCCCCGGCACGGGCGGCCCGCCGGGTGCTGTTCGTGTGCACCGCCAACTCCGCCCGCTCCCACCTGGCCGCCGCGCTATGGCGGCAGGCCAGCGCCGTCCCCGCCGCCTCCGCCGGCACCCACCCGGCCGCCGCGATCGACCCCGGCGCCATCGCCGCCGCGGGCCGGCACCAGCTCCCGCTGCGCAGGATCCGGCCCCGGCCCATGAGCGACGTACAGGAAGACGGCGACCTCGTCATCACCGTGTGCGACCGGGCGCATGAGGAGATCGGCGAGCTGGGCGCCGTGCACTGGTCGGTACCCGACCCGGTCCCGGCCGGCGACGACGCCAGCTTCGACGCGGCCCTGGAGGAGCTAGCCCGCCGGGTCAGCGTGCTCGCCCCCCGGCTGGCGGCAGCCTCCTGACCGCGCGCCCTCGCCGCTGACCGGCGAGGGGTCTTCAGGTGAGGGTGGAGCGGATGGCCAGGCACCTACCGGCGGCGCGCCGGGCGAGGGTGAGGCGGGTCACGCTGGCCGCGGCGGCGGCGGCGACGGGGAACGGCGCCAGGGTGGCGGGGGCGCTGGCCAGCTGGCTGGCGAGCAAGGCGAGGATGGCGAGGTCGGCGACCGCGGCACCGATGCCCGCGGTGGCGGCGGTGCGCGGGCTGGCCGGGAGCCATCGGGTCAGCGGGCCGGTCACCGCGATGGTGGCCAGGGTGGCGATGACCACGATGAGGATGGCAGTGCCGGCGGCGGGGAAGGCGGCGGGCGACAGCGGGGGCGCGCCCGCCCAGTGCCACGGCGGAGCGTGCCGGATCGCGACGTGGCTGGCGAGCGCGGCGAGCGTCCACAGCAGGCCGACCACGGGCCCAGTGGCGGCGAGGGTAAGGGCGGTGCGGCGGGCCTCGGTCATGGCCAGGTGCGGGCGCAACGATCTGGCGACCTGGCGCGGGTCGCCGAACTCAGAGATGGCCGCCTCGGTGGCGGACCGGGCTGGCAGGCCCGCGCAGCGGCGCGCTTCTATGGCGTCAAGGAGACCGCTGCGCAGCTCGGCCAGGATGTCATCGCGTGCCCGCCGCGGGCCGGGCAGGCCCGCGGCGACCACGCCGAGGTAGGCCTCGACCCCCGCCGCGCTGGTCACGGTGTCACCGGCCGGGGGACCGGGGCCAGCAGCGCGGTGACGGCGGCGGAGAACTCCCGCCAGGTTCCCCGCTCGTCGGCCAGCGCGCGCCGCCCGGCCGTGGTCAGTTCGTAGACGCGACGCTGGCGCCCGCCTCCTTCTGACCAGGTGCCCTGGATCAGGCCGGCTCGCTCCAGGCGGCGCAGGGCCGGGTAGACGGTGCCGGTCGGCAGGTCGAACTGCCCGTCGCTGCCTGCCCGCAGCGCCTCCATGATCGCGTACCCGTGCCGGGGCCCGGCCTCGAGGGAAGCCAGGAGCAGGCCGTCCAGGTGCCCTTTCAGCGTTTCCGCCCTCATAGGTAGTCATGCTACCCTTCTACGGCTCGCGGCCCATCTGGGGCCTGCCCGCGACCGGGGCGATCACCAACTGGGTACCCCTGATCGCCTTCGCCTTCCTGTACGGCCTGTCCATGGACTACGAGGTCTTCATCCTCACCCGCATCCGCGAGGAACGCGACCGCACCGGCTCCACCAGCACCGCGGTCGCCGAGGGCATCGGCCGCACCGGACGGCTGGTCACCGGGGCCGCGCTCATCATGTTCCTCGCCTTCGCCGCCCTGTCCACCGGCCCCGAAACCGACCTCAAGGTCATGGCCACCGCCCTCGGCGCCGGGATCCTGCTCGACGCCACCATCGTCCGCGCCCTGCTCGTCCCCGCGCTCATCGCCTTCCTCGGACAAGGGAACTGGTGGCTGCCGCGCCCGGCCCGGCGGCTGCTGCGGGTCCCGGCCCCGCCGCCACCCGCCCAGCCCGCCCGCGATGCCACCGCCGGCCTTCGGCCGTTAGTCATCACGACCCAGCACCGTGGTCTTCACCACCGCGGCCATCCTGGCCGCGCTGCGCTGCCAGGACTACTACCTGCTCATCCTCGCCGCGATCGCGTTCACCGCCGCTACGCGTCGGCCGCGGTCCGGCCGATGGACAGCAACTGCGGCGCGGGAGCGCAGCAGCCCCCGGCCGCGCCGCTGTCCGGGTCGTCGAACAGCCCGGCGCCGCCGCACACGCCGGTGTCGGGCAGGATCAGCTCGGCGCGGGCGGCGGCCTCGTGGTCCCCGGCGAGCTCGGCGGTCACGCTGCGGACCTGCTCGTACCCGGTCATCGCCAGGAACGTCGGGGCCCGCCCGTAGGACTTCATCCCGACCAGGTACAGGCCCGGCTCGGGGTGGGCCAGGTCGCGGGCCAGGGTCGGGGCGGCCGTGCCGCACGAGTGGACGTTCGGGTCGATGCCCGCGGCAATCGCCCGCGGCGCCTGCAGCACCGGGTCCAGGTCCAGCCGCATCTCGGTCAGGAACGACAGGTCCGGCCGGAACCCGGCCAGCACCACTACCGCCTCCGCCGGGGCGACCTCGCGGCCGTCCCCGGCGGCCAGTACCGCGCGGCCGGAGGCGTCCCGGCTGATCCGCTCGATCCGGAACCCGGTCACCAGGGCGACGGTGCCATCCTCCACGGCCTGCCGGGCCCGGGTGCCGAGCGCGCCCCGCTCGGGCAACTCGTCGGCGTCGCCGCCGCCGAACGTCCCGGCCGGGACGCCGCGCCGCAGCACCCAGGTAACGGTGGTCCCCGGGGGGGCGCGGGCGGCGCGGGCAAGCTCGATGACCGCGGTCGCCGCCGAAGGCCCGGCGCCCACCACGACCGTGTGCCGCCCAACGAAT
>JAICUO010000867.1 GCA_025935815.1 Streptosporangiaceae bacterium | reverse complement strand
GCGACCGGCACCGCGTCGAGCTGACCGCAGCTGGCGCCGCGTTGCACGCTGCTGCGCGCGGCCTGCTCGCGGACTGGGACGAGGCCGCCGCCGTGATCGCCAGCACCGCAGCGGCCGAGGCCAAGGTCATACGGGTCGGCATGCTCACCTCGATCGGCCGGGCACTGTACCCGGCCGTGCTCGAGTATTTCGACAAGCACCAGCCTGGATGGCGGGTCGAGTTGCGGTCAGTCGGCTGGAGTGACCCCACCGCCGGCCTGGCCGGCCAGGAGACAGACGCCGCATTCCTGTGGCTGCCGATCGATCAAGACGACATCGCCGTTGAGGTTCTCGCCGCTGAGCGTCGTTTCGTGGCGGTTAGCGATCAGCATCCGCTCGCCGGGCGCGCACAGGTCGACTTCGCCGAGATCGCCGACGAGCCGTTTGCGGCACTCCCCGTCTCGGCGGGGGCAGCCCGCGATTTCTGGCTTGCCACGGGCAACCGGGCCGGCCGTCCGCCGCGGATCGCCGCCGAAGTGACTTCCGCTGATGAAGTATTCGAGGTGGTGGCGGCTGGACCCGCGCTAACCCTGCTGGCCGAGGGAAACGCCGCCGTCTACGTCCGGCCAGGGATCACGTGCATTCCGGTCACCGGCCTGGAACCCGCCCGGCTCGCCGTAGCCTGGCGCCACGGCGACGGCCGGGCCTGCGTCGCTAACTTTGTGCGCGCCTGCCTCGACGCTACCGTGAGCCTCGCGCCGCGTGCGAACCGCTAGGCCCAGGCCCGATGCCGATTGAGATTGTTGCAACCTGAATTGGCTGTTCAGCGGGGCTGGTGTGGACGGGGCTGGTGGTCTCGGGCTGGTGGGAGCGGCTGGGCGTAGTGACGATGCCGAGGGGAAGGCTCACGTACTGCTCGACGAGTTCCGCGATGCGCGAGATGTCGCCTTCCCCGACTTCAGCAACGTGGAAGCCGTTGCCGCCGAATGACTTGAGGAAGGTGACCTCCGCGTGCGCCCCGACGCGTGACTGGAGCAGGTAACCGATCTCGCCCAGCACAGGAGACGGAACCAAGAGCGGTCCTGCTGGGCGAGATCTGCGGCCAGGCGGCGGACCGAGGCTCATCTCAGGCCGCCGCCTGCAAACGGTACGGCCCGCAAGGTGCTTCCGGCACGATCTTCGAGGGCACGTCGGAGATCCAGCGGATGATCGTCGGCCGGGCGGTCACCGGGCTGGATGTCCGGTAGCTCTGACCTGCGGGTTTACCGAGCTGCCGTGGGCGAGGGCGGGCCGTTCAACGCTAGAGCGGGCCGGTCCTTCTCACGTGGCGTTTGTCCGGTTCGTCCCGGCTGTTTCCCGTCGTTCCGGACCGCGCGCTGAATCGGTGCTGATACCTGGAGCGTTTGGTCTAGACCAATCACGTCTGCTCGATCATGGACGGTAGTAGGTGAGGATGGCAGGGTTCTTGAGGGTGCTGAAGTAGCGTTCGCGGCCCCAGGTCTCCTGGTTGCCGATGACGTACAGGCGGCGCTTGGCACGGGTGACGGCGACGTTCAGCAGGTTGGGGGTCTCCCGGGCGAACCGGCGGGAGCCTGGCTTGCCGGGGTCGCCGCCGAGGACGAGGATGACCGCGTCGGCCTCGCGGCCCTGCATCTTGTGCACGGTGCCGATCCACTGGTCGAGGTCGTCGTGGCCGGTCCCGCGGAAGGCGTCCAGGAATATCGCCCGGCATTTCTCCGCGACGACCCGGTAGGGGCTGATCACGCGGACTTGCTCTGCTTGGACCCCGCCGTTGTCCCGCAGGCCTGCGAGTACCTTGCGCAGCTGGTCGCCTTCCGCCGGGATCCAGTTGTCTCCGCCGATGCTGGACCTGACATCGATCCAGGCGTTCCTGGCGTAGAACGGCTTCCGGTCCACTGGCGTGCCGAACACCATGAGTCCGTTGTAGGCGATGGTGTTGCTTACCTCGAACATCGGGCGGTCGCAGCGCCGGTGCACGCGCAGCGGGGCGCCGACCCAGACGTCTTCGCCGACCGGGCCGGGCAGCGAAGTCCCGGCGATGGCGAGGCGGTCCGCGAGCCGCTGGGCGGAAGACCGGCTCGGCGCCCATACCGGGGCGATGTTGAATTCCTCCAGCAGCGCCCGCTGGCCGCCCCATGGCAGGGTCACGACCGGCTCCAGCTGCAGCGGGTCGCCGACGATGACCGCGCGCTGGCAGCGCCACAGCGCGCCGGCCGTGTTCTGCGGCGCGGCCTGGCCGGCCTCGTCGACCAGCAGCCAGCCCAGTGACTCCCGGCCGAGGCCGGTGAACATCCGGCCGGCGGAAGCGAACGTGGTCGACACGACGGGCACCACGAGGAACAGGGTCTGCCAGGCGGCTAGGATGGCCGCCCGGTCCTTCGGCCGGCCCTTGCCGTCGAGGATGTCCATCATCGCGTTGAGGTTGCGAAAGAGCCGGGGCCCGGCGTTCAGGATGAACGCCTTGTGCAGGGCGAGCGCCGCCAGGAACAGCCTGGTGCGCGCGCGACTGAACTCCTCGTCGGCCCACGGGGCGGACAGCTCGCGCTTTTCGATCAGCTCCTGCTGCTCGGTCTCCGCGTACTCGGGTCCGTCCGGCACCCGGTCGCCCCAGCGCAACCGGGCGTCCTCGATGGCGCGCTCCGCGCCCTGGGCGACCGCGTCGGCCTGGCCGAGGGCCTCGCCAGCCTGCTGCTCCGCGCGACGAGCCGCCGCGATC
>JAICUO010000445.1 GCA_025935815.1 Streptosporangiaceae bacterium | reverse complement strand
GCGGGCCAGGGATCCACCCGGCGCGACATCTCGACTGCCCCCGGCTGCCAGTCCCTGAGCGAGTCGGCCAGGCCCATGCTCATCTCCCCTTCCACGCCCGCACGTTTCCTGACATCCCATCACAGCCGCGACGACGCAGTCGCAGTCACCTGACGGGTACGCGATGACGCAATCGCAGGGCCGTGGCGGCGCGGCGACCTCCCGGTTGCGGCTGGCCACGCACCTGACACTCGGCCGCGAGCGCTCGCTAACGGTCGTGCATAATGGGCATGATCAATTCTGACAACGACGATATCGGGAGGATTGAATGTCACTCGGCATGATTTGGCAGTCGCCTACCGTAACCGCGATGTAAGGTGCTCAGACATGACCCAGAACACGGAAGTGCTCGCCAGCGCGCCGGGCGACGAGCCGGCCTGGAAGCAGCGGGCGGTCGAGCGCTCCACGAGGGCCGCCAAGCTCCGTGCTGAGCAGCGGGTGCAGCGGTTCCTCGACGCGGCGCAGGGCCTGATCACCAAGACCGGCAGCACCGATTTCACCGTCCAGCAAGTCGTTGACGCGTCCAAGCAATCGCTGCGCAGCTTCTACCAGCACTTTGACGGCAAGCACGAGCTGCTGCTCGCGCTGTTCGAGGACGCCCTGCGGCGGGCCACGGACCAGATCAGGGCGGCCGCCACGGCCCAGGTGGACCCGCTGGACCGGGTCAGGGTCGCGGTCCAGTTGCTGTTCGAACTGTCGCGCCCGGACCCGGCCGCGCATCGGCCGCTGTTCACCGACTTCGCCCCGCGACTGCTGATCTCGCACCCGGCGGAGGTGCGCGGCGCGCACGCCCCGCTGCTGGCGCTGCTGACCGAGCTGCTGACCGAGGCCGAGGAGGCCGGGAAGCTGCGCAC
Source organism: Streptosporangiaceae bacterium (assembly GCA_025935815.1). GTDB lineage: Bacteria > Actinomycetota > Actinomycetes > Streptosporangiales > Streptosporangiaceae > Trebonia. Next base: position 5,718 of record JAICUO010000445.1, on the reverse strand, counting down.
CGAGGTGAACCCGCGCCGCGCGGCCGCCCTCACCATGCAGACGGTGATGTTCGTCGCCCAGTCGGCAGGCGTCTCCGACGAGGAAGACCTCCCGGTCCTCAACGCCGACGAGGTTTGGGACTTCTGCTCGCGGGGGTTCGCGGGCTGAGAACGACATTCTCTATATGCCGCGGCTTCGCGACCGTTGGCTACCCGATGACCAAGCCTCCGGACCACCTGTACCCCGACGGCGCGGACACCTCGCTGCCGCTGGCGCCCGGCCTGGCTACGAGGGCACCGACTGCGCGGCTAGCTCGCGGAGTTCCCGCGCCTGGCGGCGCGGGTGCGCATTCCCCGTCCACTACGCGCTTGGCCAGGACGAGCGCGTGCGGAACTCCGACGCCGCCACGATCGCCGATGTCGCCGGCATGTTCACCGCCTCGCCCAGGGTCGTAACGTTGTCCCCGGCCCACGCATCGCGCAACCTGAGCGTGGGCTGGACAGCGCTGTCCGGTCACCTGAAGACCTTGTCATTCGCCGAGGAGTGCGCGATCGTCGCGAGCGCGGTGATTCCGCGATCGAGGCACTGCCATTATCGAGGCACTGCCGTCCACCCCGCTGTAACCCCCGGAGGCCTGACATGGGCAACCCTCCCGTTGTCGTCGCACTGCTGCTCGTTCGCGTCGTCGTCGGCGTCACGATGATCATGCATGGCTACAACCACTGGCGTGGCGGCGGCAAGATCGCCGGCACCGGGCGCTGGTTCTCCGGCCTCGGCCTGAAGTACGGCGAACTGCAGGCCTGGATGAGCGTCATCACCGAGATCGGCGCGGGCGCGCTGCTGGTTCTCGGCTTCCTGACGCCGCTGGCGGGCGCCGCCGTCATCTCGGTGATGCTCGTCGCCGGGCTGCTCGCGCACCGCAAGAACGGTTTCTTCGTCTTCAAGGACGGCTACGAGTACGTCCTGCTCATCGCGGTCGTCTGCCTCCTGCTGGGCGCCCTTGGCCCGGGCCACTTCTCGGTCGACTACGCGGCCGGCATCCAGGTCACCGGCTGGGCAGGGGCTGGCATCGCGCTCGGCGTCGCCGTCGCGGCGACCGCCGGCCTGCTGGCGACGTTCTACCGCCCCGCCCCGAAGCCCGCGCCCGCGCCTGCGGCCAGCGAGGCATCCGCGGCCAGCGAGGCCAGCGAGGCCGCCGAGGCGTAAAGCTCAGCGCTAGGGCCTAGCCTTCGCAGTCGCGGTGGACGCAGGCTTCCTAAATCGGGCATTTCACCCAGCTTCCCGCCTCGGCGCGAGCCACGATTCATGATCGTAGTCATTTCCGGTGCCCCCGGGATCCGGCGCAGCGCGCGGACGTCGCAGACCATGGGGACGATCGTGCACAGGACGCCCGCCGTCGCCGCGCGCGCGACGGCGATCAGCGTCACGAGTTGGCAGGCTACTCGCGCAAGCCCACGCAGTCGTAGGCCCAGAAGGCGTCGTGGTAGACCAGGGTGCCGGTCATCCAGGACTCGTAGCCGGGCATCCGGGCGACCTGGAACGCGGGCGGCGGTATCCGCAGGGACGGGGCGCGGAACCCGAGGGCGTCGGCGCGCTCGAAGCCGCGCCTGCCGTAGTAGGCCGGGTCCCCCTCCAGGAAGACCAGCGGCACGCCGCTGTCGCGGGCGGCGGCCAGCGCGACCTCGATGAGCGCGATGCCGATGCCCTGGCGCTGGTACCCGGGGAGCACCCCCAGCGGGGACAGCACGTAGACGCTCACCAGCCGCGACGGCGCGTCCAGGCGGCTGGCGCTCAGCATCACGTGGCCGACGATCTCACCACCGGCCCCGCCGTCAACGCGGGCCACGAAGGACAGCGGCGCCAGCGGGGCGGGCGCGGCCCGCAGCGCGTCGGCCAGCGCGGCGACCGTCCCGTCGTCACCGAACGCGCTCGTGTGCACGCGGCGGATCGCGTCCCGGTCGGCGGGGACCTCAGCGCGGCAGCTCACCTGATCCGGCACACCGCGACCGTATGCGGGGCCGGGACCGGCGGCAACTAAATTTCCTCGCTGATCCCCGGCAGTGTTTCCCCGGCAGTGTTTCCTCGGGGGCTGCATTGCGGACAGGAAGTGACCGCAATAACGTCTAGCGTGGAAGCATGACCACTTCAGAACAGATCACTGCGTTCCGCGTGGACATCCCGCAGGCCGACCTCGACGACCTCGCTGCCCGGCTGGCCGCGACCCGCTGGCCAGATGAGGTGACCGGGACCGGCACCAGCTACGGCATGCCACTGGCCGTGGTGAAGCGCCTGGCCGAGCGATGGGCGGGCGGGTATGAGTGGCGCGCGCACGAGGCTCGCCTCAATGAGTTCCCGCAGTACACGACGGTCATCGACGGCCAGAACATCCACTTCCTGCACGTCCGCTCGGCCGAGCCGGGGGCGGTGCCGTTGCTGTTGCTGCACGGCTGGCCAGGCACGGTCGCGGAGTTCGCGCGGATGATCGGGCCGCTCACCGACCCGCGCGGGCACGGCGGGGACCCCTTTCGCGCGTTCCACGTCGTGGTGCCGTCCCTTCCGGGATACGGCTTCTCCGGCCCGACCACCGAGCCGGGCTGGGACAGCGCCCGGATGGCCCGGGCCTTCGCCGCCTTGATGGCGCGCCTGGGCTACGAGCGGTGGGGCGCCGCCGGCGGGGACGCGGGGGCCCTCGTCGGCCGGGAGCTCGGCATCCTCGCCCCGCCGGGGCTGATCGGCGTGCACCTGCTGCAGATCTTCGCGTTCCCGTCCGGTGACCCGGCCGAGATGGCGAGCCTGTCGGACGCGGACCGGGCCAGCCTGACCGGCGCGACCGCGCAGTTCCAGGAGAAGGCCGGCTACCAGAAAATCCAGCAGACCCGGCCGCAGACCCTGGGCTACGGGCTGACCGACTCCCCGGTCGGCCAGCTGGCGTGGAACGCCGAGCTGTGGACGGGCTGGGGCGACTACGCCGACTACCTCGACGTGGACACCTACCTGACCCACGTGAGCATCTACTGGTTCACCCGCACGGCCGGCTCCAGCGCCCGGCACTACTACGAGGATGCCCGCAGCGGGGCGGGCTACCGGGAGACGCCGGGCAAGGTGGCGACCGCGGTCGCGGTCTTTCCCGAGGACTTCCGGACCATACGCGCATTCGCTCAGCGGTCCGTCAACATCGTCCGCTACACCGAGTTCGATCAGGGCGGCCACTTCGCCTACACCACCCACCCGGACCTCGTGGTTGGCGACTTCCGCGAGTTCTTCGCCACCCTCGCCTAGGATCGAGACCATGACGACCTTGCCAGACCGGACAAGTACTGCACTGCTCGTCATCGACGTGCAGAACGGCGTGGTGGCCGGCGCGCCAAGGCGCGATGACGTCATCGCCAACATCAACGCCCTCATCGGGAAGGCCCGGGCCGACGGCGTCCCCGTCATCTGGGTGCAGCACTCCGATGACGGGCCCCTGCTGCCGGGCAGCGAGAACTGGCAGTACGTGCCCGAGCTCGCCCGTGAGGACGCTGAGCCGCTCGTGCACAAGCGCTACGGCGACTCGTTCGAGGCCACGGAGCTGGAGGAACTGCTAGCCGAGCGCGGGATCGGCCACCTGGTCGTCACCGGGGCGCAGACCGACGCGTGCATCCGGTGCACGCTGCACGGGGCGTTCACCCGGGGCTATGACGTGACGCTGGTCGGCGACGCGCACACCACGGAGGACCTGACCCAGTGGGGCGCGCCGCCGCCGGACCAGGTGATCACGCACACCAACCTGTACTGGGGATTCCAGGCGGCCCCGGGCCGACGCGCGGGCACCGTGGACACCGCCGAGGTCAGCTTCGCGGCGCCCGCGCCGTAAGCGCCTTCCCCAGGCCTAAGCGCCGTCCCGGACCGGCAAGGTGATCGCCGACGGGCGGGACTCGTCATGGTAGACGGACTGGTCGGCGGCTAGCAGGCGGCTGGCGGTGGCGTGCGGCTCGCCGGTGCCGGGGTTGCGGGCGTAGCGGGGGAAGGCGCCGCTGGAGACCTGCACCCGGATCCGGTGGCCACGCTGGAAACGGTAGGCCGTCGGCCACAGCCCGATGGTCACCGCGCGCGGCGAGTCCGCCTCGGTCACGGTGGTCAGGCCGTCGCAGACGTTCCACGACTTGCCGTCGGCGTCGACGTCGCACAGCCGCACGAACACGTCGGCGTGCCGCAGGCTGGAGGAGAACCAGACCTGCGCGCTGACCTCGCCGATCACCTCGGTATCGGCCTCCAGCGGCGACGTGGTGTAGGTCAGCACGTCCGCGCGGGCCTCCAGGGCCGAGTTCTCCACCCGGCCCGCGCCGCGCGGGATCATGCGGACCCCGCCGAGCGCCGGAGTCGGGTCGGCCGGGTCGTACCGGTAGGTGCCGGGCGCCGAGCCGCCTCCGGCGACGGACGACGCCAGGCCGCCGCCGGGCTGCAGGTAGAACTTCCGCGGCGCGTACCCGGGCGGCGGCCACGCCGGGAAGTCCCGCCATGCCTCTTGCCCCATCACGTACAGCCGCACCGGCTCGCGGGCGGGCGGCTGGGCGCCGCGCGCGCACGCCAGCCCGAACGTCAGGGTCTCCTTGATGCCCTCGCCGCTGCCGTTCAGGTGGTGCCACGGCCCGACCGTCAGCCGCGCGGGGTGGCCCCGCTCCTGCAGGACGCGGAAATCGCGCAGTTGACCGGGCAGGAAGATGTCATACCAGCCGCCGACCGAGCTGACCGGCACGGCCACCGAGGCGGCCCGCTCACGGTGATCCAGGGCCGCCCAGTAGGGATCGTCGCCGTCGTGGGCCAAGATGTCCTGGACGTAGCTGACCCGGTGCCCGGCGGCGGCCACGTCGGCGTCGCCGAGCGGCAGCGTGCGCACCGCCCGCTGGTTGCGCGGCCCCGCGGTCAGCTGGCGCAGCATCGCGCCGCGGCGTTCCTGGCCGTCGGTCATGATCCCCCAGCCGAACGGCGTCTCCAGCGACAGTCCGTCCGGGCGCAGGAACTCCAGCGTGAGGGCGGACTCGGTCACGACGGGGATCATCGCCTTGACCTCCGGCGGGAGCTCGTCGGCGACCGCCCACTGAACGTATCCCAGGTAGCTGGGGCCGGTCAGGACGATCGAGCCGCCGAACCAGGGCTGCTTGACGATCCACTCCAGGGTCGCCAGCCCGTCCGCGCGCTCGTTGCGCATCGCCTCGAACCGTCCGCCGGAGCCGAACGTGCCGCGGCAGCTTTGCACGAGCACCTGGAACCCGCGCTCGGCCAGCGGGCGGGCCATCCCGCCGGCGAGCAGGCCGCTTCGCCCGTACGGCGACCGCATCAGCGCCAGCGGGAGGCCGTCGCCGCCGGAGGCGGGCGCGTACCGGTTCGCCAGCAGGACCACGCCGTCGGGCATCGGCACCCGCAGGTCCCGTTCGACGGTCAGGTCACGGGTCAGCGGCCGGTCGAGCTTCTGCATGCGCTCGATGAGGTAGCTGCCCAGGTTCACGCGCGCCACCAGGTACTCCCTTCAGCCACCCGCGCCGTCCGCCGAAGCCCCGGTGCTCACGACGGCGCGAGAACTCCAGTGCCTCATTGTGGAGAACTCCCCTCGCGAACGGAAGCCCCCTCAGTAGCGATCATGTCGAGTGCCGTGACTATGTCGCGATCCGCGGCATAAGTCGCGGCGCTCGGCCGGGGCGGCGGCGAGCGCGGTTCGCTGCTCGGCAATTAGCTCGGCGAGCGCGGGGCGGGCGCCG
>JAICUO010000147.1 GCA_025935815.1 Streptosporangiaceae bacterium | reverse complement strand
GAGCACGTGCCCGGCGTCACCGTCGACCGGCAGTGCGGCTCCAGCCAGCAGGCGGTGACCTTCGCCGCCCAGGCGGTGCTGTCGGGGACCGCCGACCTCGTCGTCGCGGGCGGCGTGCAGAACATGAGCATGATCCCGATCTCGGCGGCGATGGGGGAGCCGTGGGGAAACCCGCACCGCGGCTCGGACGGCTGGCAGCGGCGGTACGGCGCGCAGGAGCTCTCCCAGTTCCGCTCGGCCGACATGATCGCCGGCCAGTGGGGGATCACCCGCGCCGAGATGGAGGACTTCGCCCTGGCCAGCCACGCCCGGGCGGTCGCCGCGATCGACGCGGGCCACTTCGCGGGCGAGATCGCCCCCTACGGCGACGTCACGGCCGATGAGTGCCCCCGCCGCGACACCACGCCCGCCAAGATGGCCGCCCTGCGGCCGCTGCGCCCCGACGGCGTGATCACCGCCGCGCTGTCGAGCCAGATCGCCGACGGCGCGGCCGCGCTGCTGATCGCCTCACCGGACGCGGTCCGCGACGGCGGCCTCACGCCCAGGGCGCGGATCACCCACGTTTCCGCGCGCGGCGACGACCCGGTCATGATGCTCACCGCGCCGATCACGGCGACCGCGCACGCGCTGCGCAAGGCCGGCCTGACCCTGGACGACATCGACCTGATCGAGATCAACGAGGCGTTCGCGTCGGTCGTGCTCGCCTGGCAGCGCGAGACCGGCGCCGACCTGCGCAAGGTCAATCCGGCGGGCGGCGCGATCGCCCTGGGGCATCCGCTCGGCGCGACCGGCGCGCGGCTGCTCACCACCTTGCTGCACAACCTGGAGCGCACCGGGGGGCGGCGCGGCCTGCTCACGATGTGCGAGGGCGGCGGCCAGGCCAACGTGACGATCATCGAGCGGCTGTAAGCGCCGCCAGGCCGTTCAGGCGCGCCCGCGCGTCGGCCACCACCCGCTCGATCAGCTCCGCGCACGTCGGGAGGTCCGCGATCACGCCCGCCACCTGCCCCGACGACATGAGCCCGAGGTCGGGCCGCCCGTCGACCATCGCGGCGCGCAACAGCATCGGCGTATTCGCCGCCATCAGCACCTGCGCCCACGACAGGGAGCCGTCGCGCCGCATCGAGCGCCCGGCCCGCAGGAGGTCCAGCGCCGACAGCCCGGAGGCCGCCCGGAAGCGCAGCGCGTTGCGGGCCGAGCGCGCCAGCGTCGCCGCCGGGCCGCCCCGCTCCAGCCGGTCGACCAGCGGCGTCCGCAGCACCCGGTGCGGCACGCCGTCCACCCGCCGGGTCACCACGGTCCCGTCCAGGCCGGCCGCCAGGTACACCTTCTTGACCGCCTCGGCCACCGGGCTGTCGCTGGTCAGCAGGAACCGGGTCCCCATCGCGATCCCGGCCGCTCCGTAGGCGAGCGCCGCGACCAGGCCGCGGCCGTCGAAGAACCCGCCGGCCGCGATCACGGGGACGCCGACCGCGTCCACCACCTGCGGGATCAGCAGGCTGGTGGGTACCGCCCCGGTGTGCCCGCCGCCCTCGCCGCCCGTGGCGATCACCGCGTCGATGCCCCACGCGGCCACCTTCTCCGCGTGCCGCCGCGCCCCGACCGACGCGATCGTGATCACCCCGGCGTCCTTCAGCGCCGTGATCAGCTCCGGCCGCGGCGCCTGGGCAAACGAGGCGACGGGGACCCCGGCGCCGATGATCATCGCCACCCGTTGCGCGGCGTCCGGCGCATCCGCCCTGACATTCACTCCGAACGGGCCCGTGGTGCCTGCCCGTGTCTCCTCGATCGCGGCGCCGAGCTCGGCGAGGGTCATGGTGGCGGAGGCGATCATCCCCAGCCCGCCCGCCTCGCACACCGCCGCGACCAGCCGCGGGCCGGCCACGTAGCCCATGGCGCTTTGCACGATGGGGTAGCGGATGCCCAGCAGCCCGGTCAGGGGAGTGGTGATCGGTGCTGGGCTGATCGGCGCTGGGCTGGCGGGGGCGGTCATGGCACCTCCCGGTGCCGCTGGCCCTCCGGGTCAAGGCGCGCGATGATCTCCAGCTCCGCCGGCGACGGCAGCGGGGTCACCGGGACCTCGGCGGGCACCACGAGGTCAAAGCCGGTCTCCCGCAGCACCAGCGCGACCTCAACGTCAGGGTGCGCCGATACCAGCCGCATCACCCGGCCAGGGCCGCCGAAGTCGAGCACCGCCAGGTTGGTGACGACCACGCGCAGGTCGACCGCGCCCCGGTCGGTGCCGACCCCGCACACCATGTCCACCTGCCCGGTGAACACGCGGCGCGAATGACGCGGGACCCAGTAGCTGGTGGCGTGGTTGACCGTGTTGCCGGGCGCGCCCCGCACGCCGAGCAGCTGCGCCTTCGGGCGCTCCCAGGGGCCGATGCAGGAGATGTTCTGGTTGCCGCGGGAGTCGATCTGCGCCGCGCCCATCATCACGTGCCGCCGCCCGGCGGCCACCATCGTGAATACCTGGCGGTAGGGCAGCCAGCCCTCGACGTTGCCGCCGGAGTCCAGCAGGTGCGCCTCCCCGTCGGTGAGCAGCAGGTCGGGCGCGAACGTGGCCCGGGCCAGCCGCGCGCCCAGGGTGGGGATCAGCCCCATCGGCGAGGCCAGGATCGCGCCGTCGCCGTGCCACGCCCGGGCGCACGCCAGCACGCACACGTCCGCGCGGGCGGGCTCGCCGGTGCCGCTCACGAGGGGTCTCCCGCCGCGACCGCCTTCTGGTAGGCGGCCTCGTCCCCGCTGAGGTACCGCTCGCGGAACTCCTGCCAGGCCTGCGGGCTGGCGGCCGAGGCCGCGTAGCGGCGCTGGAATTCCTCATCGCGGCCGTAGTCGGGGGGGCAGGCGGTGAAGTGCGCGCCGCCCGGCGTCTCGCAGACGCCGTGCACCATGGCCCGGTTGACCAGCAGCGACTGCGGCGGCCCGGCGAGGGCGGGCACGACCTGCTCGCACGACAGGTACGCCTGCCCCGCGGCCAGGCAGAACAGGTCGTCGAAGTAGGGGTCTGGCCCGAGGTACTGGCCGTTGCCGGCGGCGTCGGCCCGGTTCATGTGCACGAGCGCGGCATCGAGCCGCAGCGCCGGCATCGCGACCAGTTCCTCGCCGTCGGCGTACGGGGAGCGGACCGTCCGCAGCTGCGGGTTGACGCGCATGACGTCAGAGCCGAGGCCGGCCCGGATCGGCAGGAACGGCAGCCGGTGGGCGGCGGCGAGCAGCCCCCAGTGCAGCATGCCCTCGTCGAGCTCGGTGAGTTCCACGGTGCCGGCCTGCCGGGCGTTGCGGAAGTGCGGCTCCAGCGCGATCGAGTCCAGGGACGCGAAGCCGGTGACGATCCGCCGGGCCTGCCCGGACGCGGCGAGCAGCCCCACGTCGGGCCCGGCGTAGGCCACGATGGTGAGGTCGCGCAGCGGGGACCGCAAGATCGCGCGGACCAGCGCCATCGGCTTGCGCCGCGACCCCCAGCCGCCGATCCCGATCGTCATCCCGTCGCGCAGCCGCGCCACCACCTCATCGGGGGTCAGCCGGGGGATGCCCGGTGCCTCCCGCTCGCTCCGGGGCGCTTCAGGGGCGGCGCCTTCCCGCGCTGCGCTCCCTCGTGCTCCGTTTCCGGTCGCCTCCGGGCTATGCGCGGCCTCTTCCCTCGCTATGCTTCCTCGTTCCTCGGTCGCTCCGCTCAGTCCATCGGCCGCCGCCCTGCGGCTCCCTTCACTGGTCGCTTCGCTCAGTCCAGGCACCGCCGCGCCCCTGCGCTCGCTCAATTGCCTTCCCCGTCAACGAACGCCTGGCGTGCCCGGTCGCCGGCGCCGAGCAGGGTGAGCTCGAAGGTGAAGCCCTGCTCGAAGCGGTAGGACCGCTTGACGTCGACGGGGTCGATCCCGTTCAGTGACTGCTTGGCCGCGCGGATGACGGCCGGGTCCTTGGCCGCGATCGTGGCCGCCAGGTCGCGCGCGGCGGTGCGCAGGTCCTCGCGCGGCACGACCTGGTGCACGGTGCCGAAGCTGAGCAACTGGGCCGCGGTGACGCTCTGGCACGTGTAGACCATGGCCCGCATCAGCTGCTGGGGGACGAGCCGGGCCAGGTGGGTGGCGGCGCCGAGCGCCCCGCGGTCGACTTCGGGCAGGCCGAAGGTCGCGTCGTCGGCGGCGATGATCAGGTCCGCGTTGCCGGCCAGGCCGATGCCGCCGCCCAGGCAGAAGCCGTGCACGGCCGCGATGACCGGGACCGGGCACTCGTAGACGGCGGCGAACGCGGCGTAGCAGCCCGCGTTGGCGCCGAGCAGCGCGGCGTGCCCGGCGGTGCGCTGCATCTCCTTGATGTCCACGCCGGCGCAAAAGCCGCGCCCCTGCGCGGCCAGGATCACCGCGCTGACGGCGCGGTCGTGGGCCGCCGCGGTGATCGCGGCAGCCAGGTCGTGCCAGCCCTGGGCGGGCAGCGCGTTGACCGGCGGGAAGTCCATCACCACCTCGGCCACGCCGCCGGCGGCGGTCACCTCGATGCTCATCGCCACCTCACTGGCCTGACCTGCTTCCCAACCAGCCCTGCACCCCAACCAGCAGTGTTCCCCAACCAGCGGTGTTCCCCAACCAGCAGTGTCCCTACCTAGCGCTTGCTTGGCTCGCAGCCTAACATTGCGCCATGGCAGCCGTCGATAAGCCTGGTAGCGCCGTGCTGGTCACCGGGGGCACGCGGGGGATAGGCGCGGGGCTGGCCCGCGCGTTCTTGCGCTCGGGCGCCCGCGTGCTGGTCTGCGGGCGGACCGAGCCGGCCGAGCTGCCATCGGCCGGGGGCCGTCCGGCGGTCTTCGCCCAGGCTGACGTCCGGGACCCCGAGCAGGCGGCGTTCGCGGTCCGGCGCGCCGCGGAGGAGTTCGGGCGGCTGGACGTCGTGGTGAGCAACGCGGGCGGGTCGCCGTACGCGGCGGCCGCCACCGCCTCGCCCCGGTTCCACGCCAAGGTCATCGAGCTGAACCTGATCGCGCCCCTGCACGTCGCGCAGGCCGCCAACGCGGTGATGCAGCAGCAGGCCGATGGCGGCCAGGGCGGTGCTGGCCAGGGTGGTGGCGTGATCATCATGGTCGGCAGCGTGAGCGGGTCGCGGCCCTCCCCGGGCGCCGCCGCCTACGGTGCCGCCAAGGCGGGCCTGCAGCACCTGGTCACCAGCCTCGCCATCGAGTGGGGCCCGGCGGTCCGGGTCAACTGCGTCGTGCCGGGCTTCGTGGCGACCGAGGCGGTCGGTGAGCAGTACGGTGACCCGGCGACGGTCGCCGCCGTGGCGGCGACGGTGCCGCTGCGCCGGATGGCGACCCCGGATGACGTGGCCCAGGCCTGCCTGTTCCTGGCCTCGCCGGGGGCCAGCTACGTCAGCGGCGCGTGCCTGGCGGTGCACGGCGGCGGCGAGCCTCCCGCTTTCCTCGGCACCGGTGTAGGGTCGGCATAAATAGAACGTGTTCTACCTGAGGGGCTGCCATGGTCACGTCCATCACGCCGTACCGGGACGAGCTCGGGGTCAGCGACGGCCGCCTGCTGATCGACGGGCAGTGGAGCGCGGCCGCCTCCGGCGCGACCTGGACCCACGTGCACCCCGCGACCGCGGAGCAGGTCGCCGCGTTCCCCGTCGCCGGGCCGGCCGACGTGGACCGGGCGGTGCGCGCCGCGCGGCGGGCCTTCGACGAGGGCCCGTGGCCGCGGATGCGGGCCGGGGAGCGCGGCAAGATCCTGCGCGCGATCGCCGACCTCGCCCGCGCGCACGGCGAGGAACTGCTGAAGGTCCAGGCGCTGGACAACAGCGTCCCGCTGAGCTTCGCGGAGATCTACGTGACGTCGGGCGAGTTCGTGGCCGACGTGTTCGAGCATCACGCCGGGTGGACCGACAAGCTGGCGGGGGAGACGCTGCCTCCGTTCCAGGGCGGTGACCACATGGTCTTCACGCTGCGCGAGCCGGTCGGCGTGGTCGGCGCGGTGATCCCGTGGAACGCGCCGCTGATGCTGCTGGCCCAGAAGGTGGCCCCGGCGCTGGCGGCCGGCTGCACGATCGTGCTCAAGCCGTCGGAGTACGCCACGTTCGCGGTGCTGCGGCTGGCCGGGCTGATGATGGAGGCAGGGCTCCCCGAGGGCGTCTTCAACGTGGTCACCGGCCCGGGGGACCCGACCGGGGACGCGCTGGTCAGCCATCCGATGGTGGACAAGCTGTCGTTCACCGGCAGCCGCGCGGTCGGCGGGAAGATCATGATGGCCGCCGCGCGCGGCTGCAAGCGGGTCAGCCTGGAGCTCGGCGGCAAGAGCCCGGCGGTCGTCTTCGCCGACGCCGACGTGGGCACCGCGGCCGCCACGACCATGGGCACGGTCACCCTGGGCCTGTCCGGCCAGGTGTGCGTCGCCCAGACCAGGGCCATCGTGCACCGCGACGCGCTGGAGGAGTTCCTCGAGGCGTCCCAGGTGATCGCCAGCATGGTCAGCTACGGCAACCCGTTCGACCCGGAGGTCACCTCCGCGCCGCTGATCAACCCGCGCCAGCTGGACCGGGTCATGGGCCTGATCGCCCGCGGCCAGGAAGAGGGCGCCACCCTCGTCTGCGGCGGCAAGCGCGAGGACGGCGACCTGGCGGCGGGCAACTTCGTCGCGCCGGCGCTGTTCACCGACGTGTCCAACGACATGGCCATCGCCCGCGAGGAGATCTTCGGCCCGGTGCTGTCGGTGATCGCGTTCGACGACGAGGACGAGGCGATCCGCCTGGCCAACGACACTGAATACGGCCTCGGGGCGACCGTCTGGACCAGCGACGTCCGCCGCGCGATGCGGCTGACGAAGGCGATCCGGGCCGGGAGCATCGGCATCAACGGCTACCAGGTGGAGCCGAACTCCCCGTTCGGGGGCTTCCGCTCCTCCGGCATGGGCCGCGAGGGCGGCCGCGCCGCCGTCGAGGGCTACACCGAGCTGAAGACCGTCCTGCTGCCGCTGACCGACGAGATGATGTAGGGCCGGGATGCCGGGGGGCACTGCCCGCGTGGGATAGCGTTCCCGGATGGCTGACATCTTCGAGTACCCGATGCGAGTTCGGTACATGGAGGTCGACGCGCAGGGCGTCGTCTTCAACGCCTGGTACCTGGCCTTCTTCGACGAGGCGATGACGGCGTTCCTCGCGGCCCGGGGGGCAAGCTACCCGACCCTGGCCGCCGCCGGCGTTGACGTGCAGCTCGTCCACGTGGAGGTGGACTGGTCGGCTGGCTTGCGGTACCCGATGACTTCGCGGTGGCCGTGTCGACCGCCCGGGTGGGGCGGACGAGCTTCGCGCTTGACTTCCAGACGCGCCGCGACGGCGAGGCCACGTGCTCCGCGCGGATCGTCTACGTCGTCATGGCCATCGACGGCTCAGGGAAGCTGGCCGCCGGCGGCTCTGGCAAGCGCCCGGTCCCCGCCCTGCTGGCGGCCGCGCTCGGCGATCCCGCGCCGCTGCGCGCGGTGCCCGGCTTACCCGCTCCCCCATGAGGGGTCGCGGCCGATGAAGCCCAGCAGCCGGGCCTGGACGTCGGCGTCGCCGGGGACCTCGACCCGGGCGCCGTACTGGCCGGAGGAGCGCATGACCTGCTCCATCGCCTCCATGCCGCCCAGGAGCTGCGCGCAGAAGTCCGGGTCGAGCCGGTCGTCCTGGCCGGTCGCCCGGGACAGGTCCCAGGTGTGCATGAACACGTCAGCGGTGTAGAACTGGTCGATCGCGGTCGCCAGCGGCAAGGCGCCGATGTGCGGGTTGGCCAGCTCCCGGTGCGCCGTCCCCGGGTCGTCCAGCAGCGCCTGCACGCCGTCGCGGTGGACCTGCCAGGCGGCGACCGGGTCCTCATCCACCGACGGCCCGTGCGGCAAGTCGATGTCGGCCCCGGCGGCGAGGAACCCCGGGAGCCAGTCAGTGAGGTGGCGCACGACGTCGCGGGCGGTCCAGCCCGCGACCGGCGCGGGGGCATCCCACGACCGGGCGCCCAGGACCCGTTCGGTGAACAGGCCGGCGACCTGCCGGTGCCGCTCGGCGGGGCGGTCAGGCAGTGCCATCAGATACCACCATCAGGAATGCCGCCTTCGCTGAGCATCTGCTCCAGCCGGGCGTAGCCCTCGTTGACGCCGACGTCCATGCCGCTGCGCAGCCACGCGTCGCGGCTGTCGAAGCTGTCGACCAGCGACTGGGTCCGCAGCCGGGCGCGGCCGTCGCCAAGGTCCTCGATCCACAGCGTCTCCAGGGCGACCCCGTCGGGGTCGCCCTCGAACGTGAAGGTCTGCACGATGCGGTCCGGCCGGATCTCGTGGAAGCAGCCGTGGAACCCGTACTCGCTGCCCTCGTGGGCCGAGACGAACCGCCAGCTGCCGCCGGTGCGCGCGTCCCAGTGCTCGATCCGGGTGGTCAGCACGTCGGGGCCGATCCACCGGGCGAACAGCGCCGGGTCGGTGTGGGCGCGCAGCAGCTGCGCGGGCGTGGCCGCGAATTCACGAGTCATCCGGATGATGGGCAGCTTCGGGTCGGCCTCGATGGCCGTCTCGGTGATCTTGCTCATGCTCGTCTCCGTTCATCTGCGCCAGGAGGGCGTCCAGCCGGCGGTAGCGCTGCTCGGCGCGGTCCCGGTAGCGCTCGATCCAGGTGTCCATCAGGTCGAGAGCCCGGACCTCCAGGCGCACCGGTCGCGGCTGCGGCCCCGGCGGCCGGGTGACGAGCCCGGCCTCCTCGAGCACTTTCAGGTGCTTGTAGACGGCCTGCAACGTCATCTGGTACGGCTCCGCCAGCTGGCCCGCGGTCGCGTCGCTGTCGGCGAGCCGGGCCACCATGTCGCGCCGGGTGGGGTCCGCCAGGGCGGCGAAGACCCGGGACAGCGCGTCCGTGGTCATCGCCCCTCCTGAGTTTCAACTTATCGGTTGAAAGAAACCATAGACCGTCGGCTGGCCACTAGTCAACCCAGTGGTTGAAAGTGCTGCTCGCAGGCGAGCGGCTGCCCGGCCTAGTCGAAGCCGACGGTCTCGGTGGCCAGCTTCATCGTCTCTAGGCAGGCGAAGCCGGGGGAATCCGGCGAGCTGCCCGCGAACTGCGCGGACAGGGCCGCGCCGATGGCGGGCAGGGTCCACATGCCGTCAGGGGTATCCGCGCGGAAGACGGCGCGGATGCTGGGCGGGTTCAGCACCGCCGCGACGCCGCCATGGACGACGAACACCTCCCCGTTGATCTGCTCGGCGGCCGGGCTGGCGAGGTAGGTGACCATGGGGGTCACGTGCTCGGGGGCGAGCGGGTCGGGGCCGTCGGCGGGCGGCGGGCTGACCAGGCCGGCCAGCATGGCGGTGCGGGCGCGCGGGCAGATCGCGTTCGCGCGGACGCCGTACCGCGCGCAGCCGCGCGCCGTGGCGACGGTGAGCGCGGCGATGCCCGCCTTGGCGGCGTCGTAGTTCGGCTGGCCCGGCGCGCCGAGCAGGAACGCCTCCGAGGAGGTGTTCACGATCCGGGCGTAGACGGGACCGCCGGCGCGCTTGCTGGCCTCCCGCCAGTGCGCGGTCGCGAAGCGCGTGGTCACGAAGTGGCCGCGCAGGTGCACCCGGATGACGGAGTCCCACTCCTCGGCCGACATCGAGAAGACCATCCGGTCGCGGAGCACCCCGGCGTTGTTGACCAGGATGTCCAGCTGCCCGAACTCCGCTAGCGCGGCGCGCACCAGCTGCTCGCCGGTCGCCCACTCCCCGATGTCCCCGGCGCGGGCGCGCGCCTGCCCGCCGGCCTGGCGGATGCGCTCGGCGGTCTCATCGAGGGCGGCGCCCGGCAGGTCGTTGAGGATGAGAACCGCCCCCGCCGCGGCGAGCGCGAGCGACTCCGCGCGGCCCAGGCCGTTGCCCGCCCCGGTCACGATGGCGACCTTGCCGTTCAGCGGCCCCGCCTCTGCGGCGCGGGTGCCTTCGGCCATGGTCAGTACCCTGGTCCGCTCAGCAGCCCGCCGTCGGCGACGAACTCGGCCCCGGTGGAGTACGAGGACTCGTCCGAGGCCAGGTAGGCGACTAGGCGGGAGATCTCGGCGGGCTCGGCGAACCGGTTCAGCGGCAGGTTCGACAAGAAGCGCTCGCCGTCCATGCCGGAACTCGCCTGGTCCATGACCATGCGAGTGAGCACGCCGCCCGGGTGAACGGAGTTGACCCGGATGCCATACTGGCCCAGTTCCTGCGCGGCGGCCTTGGTCATGCCGCGGATCGCGAACTTGCTGGCACTGTAGGCGGACAGGCCGGCCGCCCCGGTGATCCCCTCGGTGGAGGAGATGTTGACGATCGAGCCGCCGCCGGCCGCCTTCATCGGGCCGATGACGGACTTCATGCCCAGCCAGCAGCCGACCGCGTTCACCTCCAGCACGCGGCGGAAGGCCTCCAGCGTCATGTCGGCGATCGGCGCGAACGTCAGGACGCCGGCGTTGTTCACCAGGATGTCGACCTTGCCGAAGGCGCCCGTCGCCAGCGCGACCGCCGCGTCCCAGCCGGCCTCGCTGGTGACGTCGTGGTGGAGGTACCGGCAGGACTGCTCGCCGAGCTGGGCGGCCACGTAGGCGCCCTTGTCGTCGAGCACGTCGCCGAAGACCACCCGCGCCCCCTGCGCGACGAAGTGCCGCACGTGGGACTTGCCCATGCCCCGGGCGCCCCCGGTGATCAGCGCGACCTTGCCGTCCAAGCGGCCCATGGCCCCTCCGGTGCTTCCGCCATCCAAACGACCAAGCGCTTGCTTGGTATAAGCCTACAGGCTGGGCCGTCGGTTTTGCACGCGGGTAAGGCCGGCGGTCTTCACGTCCTAGAACGTGTTCTTGTTCCGCGGGGAAACCCGGCGTAGAGTCCGCATCGCTGGCGTATTCGCCGCCTACGCGGCCAGGCCCCCTGCGAGGACCCTATGGGAAAGAGTGCGGACTACGTCGTGGTGGGCGCGGGCAGCGCGGGCTGCGTGCTGGCGCGACGGCTGGCCGAGTCCGGGGCCAGCGTAATCCTGGTCGAGGCGGGCGGCCCGGATCGCACGATGCTCGTGCGCAAGCCGGGGATGATCGCCATCTTCCACAACGTGCCGGCGCTGAAGAAGCGCCTGGACTGGGGCTACTACACCGTGCCGCAGGCGGCCGCGCTGGGCAGGCGCATCCCGCAGCCGCGCGGGCGGGTGCTGGGCGGCTCGGGCTCGATCAACGGCATGGTCTACGTCCGCGGCAACCGCAAGAACTTCGACGACTGGGCCGCGGCCGGCTGCAAGGGCTGGTCGTTCGGCGAAGTGCTGCCCAGCTTCAAGCGGCTGGAGGACTGGGAGGGCGGCGCCAGCGAGCTGCGCGGCGCCGGCGGCCCGATCAAGGTGACCCGGCAGAAGGACCTGACCGGCGCCTCGCAGAAGTTCATCGAGGCCATGGCCGAGACCGCTGGCGTCGCCGTGATCGACGACTACAACGGCGAGTCCCAGGAAGGCATCGCAGTCCTGCAGCAGAACGCGTCCGGCGGGCTTCGCTACAGCTCGTCGGTGGGGTACCTGGACGGCCACGCCCAGCCGGGCCTGACCATCGCCACCGGCGTGCACGCGAGCCGGGTGGTCATCGAAGGGGGCCGCGCCACCGGCGTTGAGGTCATCGCGGGCACGGGCCGGGAGGTGATCCGGACGGGACGCGAGGTCATCGTCAGCGGCGGCGTCTTCGGGTCCCCGCAGCTGCTGATGCTGTCCGGCGTGGGCCCGGCGGCGCACCTGCGCGAGCACGGCATCGACGTGGTCGCCGACCTGCCGGTCGGCGACAACCTGCACGACCACATGTTCGTCCCGCTGACCTACGTCATGAAGAGCGCCCGCAACCGGGGGACCACCCCGTACTTCGTCGCCGGGACGCTCGCGGAGCGGGTCCGCGGCGACGGGTGGATGGGCCGCAGCGTCTTCGAGGTGATCGGCTTCGTCCGCAGCAGCCGCGCCGGGGCGATCCCCGACATCCAGATCCACGCGCTGCCCTGGTCCTACCCGTTCCCCAACCAGGACGCGCCCACCCGGCACAAGGTCGACAAGCGATCGGCGCTGACGATCTTCTCCACGCTGATCTACCCGCGCAGCCGCGGCACCTTGCGCCTGGCCTCAGCCGACCCGGCGGCGGCGCCCGTCATCGACATGGGCTACCTGACCGACCCGGCCGACACCGAGGTCCTGCTGGACGGGATGGAGCTCATCCGCGAGGCGATGGGCAGCGCGCGCGTCGCCGCGGACGTCACCGTCGAGCTGTCGCCGGGCCGGGTCCACGCCGGCCGGGCCGCGCTGGCGAAGGAGGTGCCGAACCGGGCCACGTCGGTGTACCACGCGGTCGGAACCTGCCGGATGGGGGCTGACGAGGGCGCCGTCGTCGACCCGGCGCTGCGCGTGCTCGGCGTGGAGGGCCTGCGGGTCGTGGACGCGTCGGTCATGCCGTCCATCACCGGCGGGAACACCAACGCCCCGGCGATGATGATCGGCGAGCACGCCGCGAGCCTCATGCTGGGCGGCTGAGGACCCCGTTGAAGACCAGCGCCAAGATGGCGTCCGCCACCTGCGCGGTGGTGTAGCCACCGCCGGCGGCGCCCCACTGGGTGGGGATCCACAGCACGTCGCGCAGCAGGTGGTAGGTGAGCCGGGCGTCCAGGTCGGCGCGGAACTCCCCGGCCTGGACGCCGCGCTTGAACTGCGTGATCCACGTCCGCTCGATCTCGCCGAGGGCCTTGCGCAGGTAGCCGAAGCGCTCGTGGGTGGAGAAGTAGCTCCAGTCGTTTTGCAGCATGGCGAGGGCGGCGCGGTGCCGGGACAGCGTGCCGCTGGTGGACCGGACGACCTGCTCGATCACCGCGCGCGCGGACCCGCCGCCGCCAGCGGCGGCCCGGTAGTCGGCGAGCACGTCGTTGATGAAGCTGGACAGGATCTCATCGGCGATCGACTCCTTGGAGTCGAAGTGGTGGTACAGGCTGCCGGACAAGATCCCGGCCGCGTCCGCGATCTCGCGCACCGTCGTGGCGCGGAAGCCCTTCTGCGCGAACAGGCCGGCCGCGATCTGCGCCACGTCGTCACGGCGCTCGGACCTGCTAACTTGGCGTGTCGAGTCCACAAGGGCATTATCGCCCAACCTAGCGCTTGCTCGGTAGCCGGGCGGCCCCACGCGGCTAGCGGGGGCGTTCCGGCCTGCTACCGTGGCCAGGGTGAACACGGGGATGGATCGCGACGCCAGGACCCGGGCCCAGGTAGAGCAGCACTGGAAGGCCTCCGAGGACGGGGACGTGGAGACCGAGCACGCTATCTACGCCGCCGACGCGATCCTTGACTACCCGCAGTTGGCGTAGGAGCGCCAGCTGTCCCGGTCGCGCTCCAGGTTCCGGTCGGCGAGGTCAAGGCGGGCGGCGGAGCCCGCATGCTAACCCCGCGGGCGGCGGGCGCGGGTTTCAGTGCCAGATCAGCGTCGCTTCAGCGCCCGCTGGCACCATCTGCGCAGAGACTTGACAGAGGACTGCGGGATGAGAAAGCCGTTCTGGACGTACCTGGCCTGCTGTATCGCGGTGTTCATGATCTCGATGGACAACCTCATCGTGACGAACGCGCTGCCGGTGATCCGTCGTGCCCTGCACACCAGCCTGGAGGGGCTGGAGTGGACGGTCAGCGCCTACACGCTGACCTTCGCCGTGCTGCTGCTGACCGGCGCGGCGCTGGGTGACCGGTTCGGCCGCCGCCGCCTGATGAGCATCGGCATCACGGTGTTCACCGCGGCCAGCGCCGCCTCCGCGCTGGCGCCCGGCATCGGCGTGCTGATCGCCGCCCGCGCCGTCCAGGGCGCCGGCGCGGCCATCACGATGCCGCTGACGGTGACGCTCATCGCCAGCGTCACCCCGCCGCGGCGGCGCGGCCTGGCGCTGGGCGCCTGGGGCGCGGTGCAGGCGACCGCCGCCGGCATCGGCGTCGCGTTGGGCGGCGTGATCCGCGACGGGCT
>JAICUO010000693.1 GCA_025935815.1 Streptosporangiaceae bacterium | reverse complement strand
CGCGGCGGGCCGGGGCTCATGGGGCTGCCGCCCGGCGAGTGAATCGGATATTCCGCGCATTTTGCGACGCCGCCATGACCCGGGACGCCGTTGCAGTACTAGCTAGCTAGCTAGGACGGGTCCGGGCCGGTGGCGACCGGGCGGCGCGGGTCGGTGATCCACTCCGACCACGAGCCCGCGTAGAGCGCGGCGGGGATCCCGGCCAGCGCGAGCGCGAGTACCTCGTGCGCGGCGGTCACGCCGGAGCCGCAGTAGGCGCCCGCGGCCGGGTCCGGCGAGGAGGCCGCGGGCGCCGCGATCCCCAGGCCGGCGAACCGGGCGGCTAGCTCGCCGGGCGGGCGGAAGGTGCCGTCCGGGTTCAGGTTGCGCGCCGTGGGCGCGCTGACCGCGCCCGGGAGGTGGCCCGCCACCGGGTCGACCGGCTCGACCTCGCCCCGGTACCGCTCGGCGGCCCGCGCGTCGAGCAGCACCCCGTCGCGGGCTAGCGCCATCGCGCCGGCGGCGTCCAGCAGCGCCAGGTGCCCCGGCTCGGCGGTGAAGCTGCCGTATTCGGGTGCCCCGGCCACTTCCCCCCGCTCCACGGGCAGGCCGGCCGCCGCCCACGCCCGGAAGCCCCCGTCCAGCACCCGGACCGAGGGATGTCCGAAGTAACGCAGTAGCCACCACGCGCGGGCCGCCGCCATCGAGTCCGCGTCGTCGTACACGATCACCGGCCGGTCCCCGCGCACGCCCAGCCGCCGCATCGCCGCGGTGAAGGCGTCCGCGTCCGGCAAAGGGTGCCGCCCGCCCGACGGAGTGCCCCCGGATCCAGCCGGCGCGGCGAGGTCGTCGTCGAGGTCAGTGAAGACCGCCCCGGGCAGGTGCCCCTCGGCGTAGGCCTGCGCGCCGGGCGGGCCGCCCAGCTTCCACCGCACGTCGAGCAGCGAGGGCGGCCTGCCCTCGCTCAGCGCCCGCCCGAGCTCGCCGGCGCTGATGAGGATGCCTGCGTCTGCCACCTGAGCAGTATGGCGGCTAGCGGGACAGGAAGGCCAGGAGCGGCACGAGCTGCTCGGCCGGGGTAAGTGAGGCGTGCATCCCGATCAGCGGCGGCTCCTGCGGCTCGGACTGGGAGGCGATCATCGCCCACGCGCCCGTCGCGGCGGCGACCACGTCGCCGATGCGCGGGCGCATCGCCTCATCCACCGGGCCGAACCACCCGTCCTTAATCGCCTCGTCCCGCGAGGCCACCCAGGCGCGGTCGCCGAGTACCTGCCGCCAGGCGGCCAGCACGTCGGCCGCCGCTCCCGGCTCGGCGTAGACGTGCCGGGTGCGCGGCTCGCCGCCCAGCAGCGCCACCCCGGCCCGCAGCTCCGGGATCGCGTCGACGTCGATCCAGTCCTCGGGGCCCACGTTGACCATGCCATGGTCGGCGGTCACGTACAGCACCGCGCCCGTGGGCAGCGCGCTGGCGATCTGCTCGGCGAGCTTGTCCACGTGGGCGAGCTGGTAGGTCCAGGCGGGCGAGGAGACCCCGTACAGGTGGCCGACCGTGTCGAGGTCTCCGGTGTAGACCGACACCAGGGCCCGCTCGGAGTCGTGCAGCGCGGCGCATGCCTCGGCCGCCAGCGCCCCCAGGGAACCGGCCGGGCGGCTGACGGCGCCGCGCAGCGTCGCCCGCGACAGGCCCGTGCCGGCCAGCGCGCCCTTGGCGACGTGCGAGACGGTGATGCCCTCGGCCGTTGCCCGCTCGAATATCGTCGGCTTGGCCTGCCAGGCGACCGGGTCCACCTCCGAAGGCCAGTGCAGCCCGTTCACCAGCCGCCCGGTGGCCGGATCAGCGACCTGCATGCCCACCATGCCGTGCTCGCCGGGCGGCAGCCCGGTACCCACGGAGGCCAGGCTAGTCACCGTGGTCGATGGGAACCCGCAGGTCAGCGGCCGGGAGTTAAAGGCCAGCTCGGACATGAACGGAGCCGCCGCCTGGTGGGCGCGCAGTTGCTCCCAGCCCATGCCGTCCACCAGCAGCAAGCAGGCACGGCGGACCGAGGGAAAGCCGAGCGGGTTAGCCGGGGCATTGGCGGCGACCGCCTCCGACGGCTGTGATTCGTCCGACAGCGACGCCAGCAAGGACGCGGACAGGTCGGCGAGGCTGAGCTCTCCGTAAGCGGGAATGAGCGGGCTGGTGCGGGGCTCGCGGTACATGGTCATTCCTCAGGCGCCGGTGCGCGCGGTTGCGTCGGACAGGGCCGCGGCGAACGTCAGCGCCTGGCGGACCGCGTCCGCCCCGTCGGCGGCCTCGCTCACCCGCAGCGTCAGGTCATCGGCGGTGATGGTGCCGATGTATCCGTGATCGGCCTCACAGCTCTCGTCGCCGCAGTGCGCCGGCTCGAGCTCCATGTGCGACAGCACGTTCCAGCCGATCGTCAAGATCACCTCGGACGGCATCGTCGCGCCCGGGACGTAGGACACCGGGTCTGGCACCACCCGGGTCAGCGAGACCGACGAGACCCGGGAGAACCGGACCGCCTCCGTGCTGGTCTCCGCCCTGGGCCGTGAGTCGGGCTCTTCGGCCGGGTGCTCGTCGGTATGCGAGTAGACCAGCCTGGTCGGGGTCAGCGCCAGCACCGTCATGTGGCGGCGGACCTCCATCCCCGGATCGAAGATCGCGTCATGAAGCACGAAGAACGCGGTCACCGGCTCGCGCCCCAGCGCCGAGGCGACAGCGTCGGTTACCAGCCCGGGGTAATAGCCGGCCCGCTCGATCGCGATCCGCAGATCATCTGTGCTGACTCGCGTTTCCGTCATGCGTCCATCCTGCCGTATTTTCCTGGGGGGTAAAGACCAACCCCCCAGACCCCCGGCCTGCACGGGGTTCTGTCCGTATCATCCGGCAGCGCCGGCGGAGCCCCGGAGACCGCGGGGGCCAGTGCCGCGGGCACCACCACAGTCCCCATGGCCCCGGGCGCCTCAGGCGAGGGCGACGCCTGCACACTAACGCCCTCCGGTTCAGGCGCGCCGCGGGACCCCTCTTAGTGCTGCTTAGCAGGAGCGCCAATCAGGCGGCGGGCAGGCCCGCGCCGCGGTGGGCCGCCTCGGGCCGGGCGGGATCCTCGGCGGGACTGGCGCCCGGATCGGATTCCAGGAACCGGGCTGCCTCCTCGATGAGGGCGGTGCGCGTGGCCCGCCGGAGCCTGATCCGCCGCTCCTCGACCGGCTCGTCCAGCTCCAGCGCGGCCGCGCTCGGGGCGGGCTTGGGCTTGCGCGGGCGACGCGACCCGGCCGCCCCGCCCCGGCCCCGGTAGATCAGCAGCCCGCTGACCGGGTCGGGCACCGCGTCGAGGGCGCCCCGGACGGTGGGCAGCTGGCGGAAGGCGGCCCACTGCTCATCAGTGGCGAAGCAGACCTCGAAGACGACCCCGTACTGGGAGTCGTACCAGTCCCAGTACAGCGCCCCGTGCGTCACCGCCGCCTCGGTGAGCGCGTCCTCATAGGCGTACCGCCACTGGCTTGCCGGGAGCTTATCGCCGCTGAATACCTCGATGCTCCACCATTCCGCCATGGATTCCCGTCACCGCCTCATAGCTCAGCGTATCCCCCTAAACGCGATAGTACGCCTTTCGATAGTGATAGGAAACCACCACGCTCATTACCGGCAAATCGTTATATATACCGAACGGGCTGTCGCTGATCAGTTACGCCGCCGCCAGCGTTTGCGGCCGCATCCAAACGCCGCTACGTTCACGGCATGGCACCAGACGGACGGCGGCACGTGATCGCGGTCGGCGGCGGCATGCTCATGCCCCGCGACGGGATCCCCTTGCACGTGACCAACGCGCTGAAGCTAGCGGCGCGGCCGAGTCCGAAGCTGTGCGTCATCAACACCGCGACCGGCGACGACCCGGCTGGAATCCTACGCTTCTACGAGCGAGTCGATGGCACCGACGCGAAGGTGACCCATCTCGCGCTGTTCCCGATGCCCAACGTCG
>JAICUO010000597.1 GCA_025935815.1 Streptosporangiaceae bacterium | reverse complement strand
GACGGCGCCCGGCCCGCCGGGCGCCGTCCAGCCGGGCGCGTAGCCGGGGGGAAGGCCCTGGCCCACCGGGGGCCCCCAGCCCGGTGGCACGACCGGGGGGCCTTGCGGGGCGCCATAGCCGGACGGGGACGGAGCCCCCGGGGCGGCGTTCCAGCCGGCCGGCTGGGCGCCGGGGACGCTGGCCGGAGCCGGAGCCGGGGCCGGAGCCGGAGCGGGGACCACGGGGGGCGCTGGCTGCGGGGCGGCGGCGGGCACCGGCTCCAGGCGCAGCACGGGGCCGTCCGCCGAGCCGAGGGTCACCTCCTGGGCCTTGTCCAGGAGGACGCCGGTGACCTGCTGGCCGCCCAGGTAAGTCGGAGCGGAGCCGAGGTTGGCCAGCTCCCATCCCTCCGGGCCGGCGCGGACCACGGCATGCTGCCGGGACACGGTCGGGTCGCTCACCACGACGTCATTCTCGGGCGAGCGCCCGATACGAGCCTCCTGGCCCGGCCTGACCGTCATCGTCTGGCCAGCCAGGGACAGCCGG
The DNA here is from genome assembly GCA_025935815.1 of Streptosporangiaceae bacterium. GTDB lineage: Bacteria > Actinomycetota > Actinomycetes > Streptosporangiales > Streptosporangiaceae > Trebonia. The sequence continues at coordinate 4,276 of JAICUO010000597.1, read as the reverse complement.
ATCTCGGTCCCGCCCGCGCCTTGCGGGAGCCCGCCTTGCGGGAGCCCGCCCTGCGGCGTTGCATCCGCAGGCGGTGCATCCCGGGGCAGTGCGCCCGGAGGCACGGCCCCCTGGGCGGGCACCCAGAAGTTCCACCCGGCGGGCGCGGCGGGCCAGGCCGGGTCAGGCTGCCAGTCCGGCGGCGGCTGCCACCCGTCAGGCGGCGCCGGCCATCCAGGCGGCGGGTTGAACGTCCATCCGGCGACGTCAGCGGCGCCCGCGCCCGGCGCAGCCCCGGGAAATACCATGGTTCCGCCCGTCCAAGTGTCGATGCCGATATGCCGCACCATCCCCAGGTGCATTAAACCTCACTGATCATGCCACGGCCACCGTTGCCGGCCACAGTCGATGGGACCGCCGGGGCTCAGCGCCCGGGCGGGGCGAGCGCGCCCCACGGGAGGGTGACCTCGCCCAGGCGCCAGCGGCGGCGGCCGCCGAATGGCGGGCGGCCCGCGACCGGCCACGTGGCCGACAAGGACGTGACCGCGGCCAGCCAGCGCTGCCGGGGGCCGAAGGGGGAGTAGGGCGCGGCGTGGTCCCAGGCCCGGTCGAAGTCGCGCAGGAACTGGTGCACCGGCTCGCCCGGCACGTTGCGGTGGATCAGCGTCTTGGGGAGCCGCTCGGCCAGGTCCGAGGGCCGCTCCAGCGAGGCCAGCCGGGCCGAGAAGGTGATCAGCCCCTCCCGGCCGCCGGGGGCCGGCAGTGGCGCCGGCCACCGGGCCCCCGGCGGCATGCTCCCCGGCGGCATGCTCCCCGGCGGCAAGGCGGGAAGGGTGACCCAGACGGCGCGGCGGCCGATCTCGTCGCAGGTGCCCTCCACCAGCAGGCCGCCGTCGGCCAGCCCGCAGCGGAGCCTGGCCCAGGCGGCCCAGGCCCTATCCTCCGGGTACTGACGCAGCACGTTGAACGCCCGGATGAGCACCGGCGGGCGGGGCAGCGGCAGCTCGAAGCCCCCGACAGCGAAGGACAGCCCCGGCAGCTCGTCTCCGGCGGCCCTCAGTTCCGCCAGGCGACGGCCAGCGGAGGCCACCCGGTCGGGGTCGATCTCCAGGCCGGTCACCTCGGCGTCCGGGGCCACCGCGCGGACCCGCTGGTACAGCTCCAGCGTGGTCACCGGCGAGGCTCCGTAGCCCAGGTCGACGATCAGCGGGCGCGTGGCCGAGCGCAGCGCGCCCGCCGCCGCCTGCGTGATCCAGCGGTCTACCCGCCGCAGCCGGCTGGCGTTGGTCGTTCCCCGCGTGATCTCCCCGTCCGGCCGCACGCCCGCGGGGCTACTCGGCTGGATCCAAGGTCAGGGAGATCGAGTTGATGCACCACCGCTCGTCGGTCGGCGTGTCGTAGCCCTCGCCGGTGAACACGTGCCCGAGGTGGGAGCCGCAAGCGGCGCAGCGTGCCTCGACCCGGAGCATCCCGTGCGACCGGTCCTCGATGAGCGTCACCGCGTCCCCCTCGACGGGCTGGTAGAACGACGGCCAGCCGCAGTGGGACTCGAACTTGGCCTCGGACCGGAACAGCTCCGCCCCGCAGGCCCGGCAGCGGTAGACCCCGCGGGTCTTGGTGCCGGTGTATTCCCCGGTGAACGGCCGCTCGGTGCCCGCCTGCCGCAGCACCTGGTACTCATCGGGCGTCAGCCGTTCCCGCCACTGCGCATCGGACAGGTTCACCTTCTCCATGCCGCCAGTCTAAATGCCGGCGGCCAGGCGGGAAGCAGCGCGCGCACGCGCCGGTTATTCGTTCGAGAACGGCACTTCCGGATGGGATAATCACGGGCATGGCGGGATTCGTAGGGCGCGAGGCGGAGCTGGCCTCGCTGCTGGCCTTGCTTGACGACTCCGCGGGCTCGGCTGGCTCGTCGGGGGCGGGCGCCGTGGCTGGCCGCGCGGTCGCCGCGCTGGTCAGCGGCGACGCCGGCATCGGCAAGTCGCGCCTGGTCAGCGAGGTCGCCGCCATCGCCGGGAGACGGGGCGCCACCGTGCTGTGCGGGCAGTGCGCCGAGATCGGCGACAGCGTCCCGTACCTGCCTTTCGCCGACGCCCTGCGCGGCCTCCTGTTGCCCCCGGACAAGGCCGTGCGGCTGGCCGAGGCCGTCCGCGCGCGCCCGGTCCTGGCCCGGCTGCTGCCCGACGGCTCCGGCGGGCCGCAGGCCGAGGCGGACTGGGCCGTGCTCGCGCGCCAGCAGATGTTCGGCGCGACGCTCGGCCTGCTCGCTGAGCTCGCCGAGCAGGCCCCCGTGCTGCTCATCCTGGAAGACCTGCACTGGTCGGACGCCTCCACCCGGGACCTGCTCACCTTCCTTTCCCGCATGCTGCACCGCGAGCGAGTCCTCATCATCGGCACCTTCCGCGCCGACGACCTGCATCGCCGTCATCCGCTGCGCGCTGTCGCCGCGGACCTGCAGCGGCTCCCCTCGGTCACGTCGATCGAGCTGCGGCCACTGCCGCCCACCGCTGTCGCGCAAATCATCTCCGCCACGCCCAACGGGTCCGGCAGCCTGCCCGCCGTGACCCTTAACCGGATCGTCGAGCGGGCCGAGGGCAACGCGTACTACGCGGAGGAGCTCAGCGCCGCCGCCTGCGACGCCGCCGAGCCCCTTCGGCGCATCCCCTCCGGCCTGGCGGCGCTGTTGCTGTCCCGGGTGGAGCGGGTCTCGGCGGCGGCCCAGCAGGTGCTGCGCGCGGCGGCGGTGGCCGGGCGGCGGGCCGGGGACGATGTCATCAGGTCAGTGGCCCGCGATGAATGGGGGCTAACCGACCAGGAGTACGACCACGCCGTCTGGGAGCTTGTCGCGCACCAGCTCCTGGTGACCGACGACGTCGGCGATGGCGGGTACTCCTTCCGGCACGCGCTGCTGCGCGAGGCGGTCTACGCCGACCTGATGCCGGGGGAGCGGACGCGGCTGCATGGCCGGATCGCCACGCTGCTGGCGGCGCGCTCCGCCCGGGCGCCGGGCGTGCCCGGCACGGCGGCCGAGCTGGCCCACCATGCCCTGGCCAGCCACGACCTTCCCGGCGCGCTGGAGGCATCGGTGCTGGCGGGGGCCGAGGCCCAGCGCCTGGGCGCGCCGGCTGAGGCGCACCGGCACTACGACCAGGCGCTCGCGCTGTGGGAGCGGGTCGATGACGCCGAGAAGCTGGCCGGCATGTCGCGCGGCAAGCTGGGCCTGAAGTCCGCGCAGGCCGCCGACGCCGGCGGCGACCTGCCGCGCGCGGTGGCGCTGCTGCGCCGGATCCTGGCGCTGCTGCCCGCCGCGGATGACCCGCTGGCCGACCTGGAGCTGCGCAGCCGGGTGGGCGAGCAGCTGGCCTACAGCCTCATGGAAGGCGACGACAAGGAGTGGTTCGCCGAGGCGGTCCGGGTCGCCCGGCAAGCCGTCGAGGAAACCCCGCCCAGCCCGCCGACCTGGTACCTGGCCCGGGCGATGGCGACGTACGCGATCGCGCTGATCATCGAGGGCGGGTATGGCGCCGCCCGGGAGTGGGCCGACCGCGCCATCGCGGTGGCCCGCGAAGCCGGCGCGCCCTGGGTGGAGGCCGACGCCAAGGTCACGATCGGCATGCTGGCCCGCCGGGAGGGCAGCGCGGACCAGTCCATCGTGTGGTTCACCGCCGCCTTCGAGCAGGCGGCGCAGGCCAAGTCGCGGCGAACGGAACTGCGCGCCGCCTACCACCTGGCCACCGAGCGGCTGGCGCGGGGTGACCTGGCCGAGTCGGCCCGGATCGCGCACATCGGGGTCCAGCGGGCGGACGCCGCCGGGCTCGGCCTGGCGCCGTACGGCCTGGACCTCATGCACCTGCACTTCCAGGCGCACTACGCTGACGGCTGCTGGGATCACGCGCAGGAGATCGCCGACGACTTCCCGGTCCGGGTAACCCGCCAGCCGGAGGCGGTCCTGTCGGCGATGGCGCTGTTCCTCGACGTGGCGAGGGGCAGCGCGGTCGTCGATGAGCGGGGGACCTGGCTGGCGCCCTTCTGGGGGGACACCTTCGTCGCCTACATCGGGCGGGGGCTGCTGGCCGAGCAGGCGCTGTGGCGCGGCGACACCGACCGGGCGCTGGCCGAGGCGGAAGCCGCCATCAGCGCGGACAAGTCCTGGCAGCACACGCCGGGAGTCATCCGCCCGGCCGCGATCGCGCTGGCCGCACGGGCGGACCGGGCGGCCGCCGCGCGGGCGGCCGGGGACGCCATCGCGCTATCCCGGGAGACCGACGACGCCGCCCGGCTGCTGGAACTGGCCCGT
>JAICUO010000136.1 GCA_025935815.1 Streptosporangiaceae bacterium | reverse complement strand
TCCGAGCGCTGCAGGATCACCGGCGTGGCCCCCGCGCCCGCCGCCAGGATGACGATCTTGGCGTCGATCGTCCCGCTGCCGACCGTCACCCGGTAGTCCTCGTCATCGATGACGTTATAGTGCACCCGGTAGTGGCCGTCCTCCCTCGTCAGCCGCTGGACCTCATGCAGCGGCCGGATCTGCGCGCCGTGCGAGACGGCCGCCGGCAGGTAGTTCAGCAGCAGGGAGCGCTTAGCGTCGAATCGGCAGCCGGCCATCATCCAGTTGCAGTTGGTGCACTGCGCGGTGTCGATCGCGACGTTCGGCGGGTTGGCCGTCCGCCCGGCGTGATCGCAGAGCGCGGCCCACAGCCCGCCTGGATAGGTGGCCTCGCTCCAGTCCTGCCTGCTGATGGGCAGGGCCTCGGCTACCCGGTCATACCACGGCTCGAGCGTGTCGCGGGTGATGGCCGACGGCCACATCCGCCTGCCGATGCTGCCCTGGCGGTCGAACACGAAGCGGGGCGCACGCGGCATCGTGGCGAAGTACACCACGCTGCCGCCGCCCACGCAGTTCCCCCCGAGCACGCTCATTCCATCGCCCGCGACGAAGTCGAAGATGCGCGTGGAGGACGTGCCCAGCTTGAAGTCATGCTCGAACTCCTCGCTCGGCACCCACGGGCCGCGTTCGAGGATGACGACCTTGGCCCCGCCGGCCGCGAGGTGATAGGCCGTGATCGCGCCGCCGAAGCCGCTGCCAACGATGACGACGTCGGTCTGTTCCGGGCTTGTCGAGCCGTTGGTGGTGGCGTTCGTCATGCCGGGTCTCCTGAGGGTGTGGTGGCCGGGTGCGTGCGCGCCAGCTGGCGACCATAGGAAAAGTCGGGGAACCGCCACAGGCCGTCCGGGTCGGGGCGCGCGAAGCCCATCGTCGTCAGCCCCGGATGCCCGGCCGCAAGGGCGCTGACCGTGTCCGTATGCGCGGCGGTGTCAAAAGCCATGAAGCAGAACAGCGCCGTGAGTATCCAGAACTCCTTCTCCGGGTGATCGGGCGCGACGAGGGTCTCGATGAGCTCCGTGCGCTGCTTGAAGCCGAGCGCCGCAAAGGACGGGAGGTCCCGGTCAACTGGAATTCCGCGCTCTGCCGCGTACTGAGCGGCATGCTCATTGAGTGAGTCGGCGAGGTCCGCCAGGCCGTCAGACACGCCAGTGGCGGGTGTCTCAAGCAGCTCCAGCGCGCCGGCCTCGACGGCGCCGGGACCCGCGGCGGCGCCAGCCACCGCGACATCACCGGGAAAGCGCTTCGCACCCGGCACAAAAGTATCCGCGAACGCCTCAAGCGTCATTGTCCGGCATTGCTCCACGGTCAGGTTTTGCAATTTTTCCTCCACCGGCTGGCAGGTTATCGTCATTTGCATTGTGCGGCGCGATACCCGTTCCGGCTTCTTCCGTGCTGCCTGATCCGGGTCGGCTGGGCGGATAAGTCAGCCGCGAAGTGAGCGCGTATCCGCTGCCGCCAGGTCTCGTAGGGCGGCTCGGATCCGGGCTCGGGCGCCGAGGAGACCGCGGTGTCGTCGGCGACTTTCACCGCCTTGTCGACGGACGCGTCGGTCAGTGCCAGGCAGGCGACCTGAGTGTGGTCGGGCACGAAACCGGCGTAGGCGCGCGCCTTGACGGCGAACACGGCGCCGAGGGCCAGGTCCGGTCCGCAGCCGCCCGCGGCGCGCCGCAGCGCCGCCAGCCCGTCCGCGTCGCATCCGCCCGCGAAGGTGGCGGCGAGCCCGATCCCACTCCATAGGTCGGCTTGCCGGTGGCTCGCGAACCGCCCCGCGGCGGCCGCGACATCCGGTGCGCTGCCACCGCAGATGAACCACAGCGCGCGCCCGATGCCCTGGTCGACCGCACGCGGGAAATAGTCAGGCGCGCCTGCCCAGGGGTACGGCTTCGGCACCCGCTGCTCGTCCACCCAGCGCCCGGTGTCGAAGTAGGCCCGGTCGAAGCCGTAGCCGTCAACCGCGAGCCAGCTCATCACGGGGTAGTAGGGGTCACCGGTCAAGTCAGGCAGGACCTTCTTCCACACCGGCCGGGGCAGCCTGGCCATCGCGAAGCCCATGCCGATGTAGGCGAGGAAGATGTGCGGCCGGCCAGGACCGCGCAGCAGGTCCCGGGTGCGGTGCCCGCGCCCGGTCGCGTCCAGGATGGTGAACGCCATCGTCGCGCCCTCGTACGCGAAGCCGAGTTGCTCGCGGTCCACCAGGTTAAGACGCCGTTCCACCTCCCATTGATCGCGGGCGTCGATCCCCCACTCGAACCCGCAGATGACGGCCTGGGGAATGGCCTCCAGCCGCTGCGTCGCGGCGGACGGGACGGCCGGGAAGCCGCGTTTGGCGAAGGTGACGTCAACGAGCTTGGGCGTCATCACGAACCTGCGCACCGAGCCAAGAGCGGTCGGCATTATCTCCTCCTGTTGGCAGCACGGCTAACCGGAAGGGCGCTCACGCGAATCGCTCCCTGATCCGCTCCCGCCAGATCTCGAAGGCAGGGACGGGACCGTCGGTTCCCGGCAGGCCCAGCTTCGCCTCGTCGGTGATCGCGGCGGCCTCGGCGGCGGACATGCCGCAGTGCACCTTGACGCCGAGCTCCGTGCCCGGTGTCACCAGGCCCGCCAGGACCCGGGCGCCGGCCGCGAACGCGGCCCCCTGGGCGGCGTTCGACCGGTACGGGCCGGCCAGCCGCACCATCTCCTCGAGTTCCCCGGCGTCGGCCCCGCCGGCGTAGACGCTCGCCAGGGCCGCGCCGCTCCACAGGTCCGGCTGCCTGGATGGCGCGAACTTGCCGATCGTGTCCGCGACCCGCGCGACATCCGAGCCGTTGACGAACCAGAGGGCACGGCCGATGCCCTGGTCGGCGACCCGGTTGGCGTAGCCGGACGGCCAGCCCGGGATCGGCGCCTGGTACTGGTCCGCCACGTACTTCCTGGTGTGGAAGAACGCCTGGTGGAAGCCGTATCCGTCCAGCGCCAGCCAGCGCAGCAGGGGGTCGCGCGGGGTAATCGCGCGCCACCGGACCCGGGGCAGCCGGGCCATCGCCCAGCCGACGCCGATGTAGGCCATGTAGATGTGGGCCGCTCCCCTGCTGGCCAGCAGGTCGCGCACCCAGTGCCGGTTGCCCAGCGTGATCCCGTCGCGCACCGCTAGTGCCATCGCACAGCCCTCGTAAGCGAATCCGCGAAATGTGGGCTCGATCATCTCGAGCGACGACTCCATGTCCGAAAGCGACCGGCCGCCCATTCCGTAGGCGAAACCCTCGAGGAACTTCGCCACTACTTTCTCCAGGTTCGCCTGCCGCTGTGCGTCAGGCGCATAAAACCCGCGCGCTTCCCACGTGACTTCCGACTGATCTGGCAAGAAAATGCGGCAGCGTAGCCTGCCGGCCCAGGTTGTCTCCACTGCTGGCTCTCCAGAGTTTATCAGGTGTCCGACTCGACCGGTCCGTTATAGCGGACTCGCGCACTGACTCCAGTATGGCAGCGGCATCCGGCATTCGCCTAGAGAAGGCGACGTGTTCAGCAATATCAAGTAATCGCTGTCCGCGCACGGCCAGTCAGTTGGTCGCCCAGGATGCTCCTTTGCCGCAGCCGGCCAGGCTGGTCTCCGGTTCTGGCGCCGAGTGACCAGATTGACAGGAGTGGCTAATGCCCATGTTGCCGGTGCAGCCGCGCGGGAGTGCCACCTCCGGGACTCGCTGGGCGCTTCCACGGTGAAGTCGCGGCCCCGACCGGCGGCGGCCAGGACGGGCGCAAAGTGCCAGCGGCGCGCCTGGGCAACGGCCGCAAGGCGGACGTATGGACAGCAAGTTCGCATAAATGGAATAAGTAGGATTAATCTCCCGTGTACCACTTTGCCCGATATACTACAATATGGGACAAAAACGACCGTCCGAGTTGTCGGCGGCTCTCGGCGCGCGACAACAAACGTTAATAGGGGAGCCATGACTGGCGGGCAGAGGGGCCTTCGTAAGCTACAAAACATCACAAAGGAAGTGTCGAACGAGGACAGAGTGCACAATTTCACGGTCATCACCGGACTCGATAAAGCGCGCGCCCGCGTGATTCAATATGACGGAGGTATCTCGTATAAGATCCTGCTGGCGTCGTATAGCAGCTTCTTCGGAATACAGGTAAGTTTCATCCTAAGAAAAGTGCCGCCGTCGCATCCACTCCAGGTCGCCTTCGCCTTGGCTTCGGCGGCCACGGTCTTCGCCCTCCAGCTGCATAGCTGCTCTCGGAGCGCCCAGCGCTGGCCAACGTGGAAACGAGGCGCCATAGTCCTGGGCCAGGGGCTGGCCACCTACCTGCCTCTGGTGGCATTCCACCTCGCGTGGGCGGGGATGACGGGGTTTCTCGCCGGATCGCTGCTGCTCCTCATCACGGGCTGGAAGGCGTGGGCGCCGTTCGCCGCCATGGCCATGATGATGTTCGCCGTGGCCATCTTGACGTGGCAGGAACCCAGCGACATCGCGGGCATGGCGATCTTCTGCGTGGCGTCCGGCATTGTTGTCTTCGGGCTCGGCCAGCTGACGCTGCTGGTCTGGCACGAACAGGCCAGGCGGGGGGAGATAGCCCAGCTGGCCGAGATCAGGGAGCGCACGCGTTTCGCCAGGGACCTGCACGACCTGCTCGGATACAGTCTGTCGGCGATCGCCCTGAAGGCGGAGCTCAGCAGGCGGATCATGGACACCAAGCCCGATCTGGCCCGTGAAGAACTGGCGGACGTCGTGGTCTTCGCCCGGCAGGCGGTGGCGGACGTGCGCCTGGTGGCGACCAACTATCGCGCCATGTCCCTGGCCGCGGAGCTGGTTTCGACTGCGTCGCTGCTGGCCGCCGCCGGGATCATGGCGGACATCGAGATCGACTGCGGCGGCCTCGACGACAAGGTCGATACTGTGCTGGCGACAGTTCTCCGCGAAGGGGTGACCAACCTGCTGCGGCACAGCGCGGCGCGGACTTGCCGGGTCATGGCCAGTCAGGCCGGGGAGTCTGTCACGCTGCTCATTGCCAATGACGGCGCCCCGCAGCCTGGAATCGATTGCCGTGACGGCGTCGGGCTGGAGAACCTGGAGACTCGCCTGGCAGCAATCGGCGGCACGCTGACCGTAGAGTTCCAAGATGGCACATTCTGCCTGTCTGCCGCTGTGCCGCACACCGTTCGCCGAGCGCCCGGCACGTCCGGCAGCGCAGCCGGGAAGTGAGGGCCAAGCGGATATTCCGCATGGGAATGCGACGGCGCCGTCCAGCATCCGTCAAGAGAAAACTGAGAATACAATGGCCATTCATGGCCTGCCGGCCGGCTCCGCGGGAACGGTCCCATCGATCGGGCACGTGGTCTCGCCAGTTGCGGCAGGCCGGGGTCTCCATTTTCTTGTAACGCTATTGTGCTTCCGTGGGGTAACGGTGTTATGCCATCCTGTCGAGAGTGAGCCTTCGCCGGCAGGAACCGAGCAACCGCGTCACGCTGCTGAACGCCGCCGCGCGGCTGATCGCGATGGGAGGGCCGCAGTCGTTGTCCGCCCGGAGCCTAGCCGCGGCCACTGGGATGTCCCCGATGGCCGTGTACACGAACTTCGGCAGCATGAACGGGATCGTCCGCGAGATCGCCCGCGACGGGTTCAAGCGCCTGGAGCGCCTGCTCATGCTCGCCGGGCAGACCGACGACCCGGTAGCCGACATGGCCGTGCTCGGGCGGATATACCGCTATAACGCCATGACCAACGGGCACGCCTTCGAAGTGATGTTCGGCTCATCTAACCTGGCCGGCTTCGCCCTGACGGAAGAGGACCGCCAGCATGGCCGGTACACGCTGAGCATGGTGGTGGAGTGCGCGCAGCGCTGCGTCGCCGCCAGCCGCTTCACCCCCGACGACCCGGTGCTCATCGCGCACCACATGTGGATCGGCGTCCACGGAACGACCATGCTCGAGCTCGGCCGGTACCTCGTCCCGCCATATGACGGGAATGGCTTCCTGGAGCAGCAGCTCACCAGCCTGATGGTGGGGGCAGGCGATGAACGGGACCGCGCGAAAGCATCGGTGGCCGCCTCCCATGGCCGCTTCATCAGCAACTTCGGGCCGGCAATGTAGCAGGCGCCCGCGCACCGGGCCGGCCTGCCGCGGGCAGTGCATTACTCTACTGGCTTGCCCGGTGGCCGGAACGGGCCCCAGCTGAACGCGGGAAGCCACGGTCCCGGCTCGGCGCTCCAGTTGACCTGCCTGATCTGCTCATGAGTGCGCCGCCCGGTTATCGAACGGTAAAGCTCCATTCTGGAGCCACGGGCGACCGCAACCGGTTCGCCGACTCCAGCAATCCAGCTTCCGCCATCGGTCTCCAAGAGAAACGGCGGCAGTCCCCGGGCCATGACCGACCCGGACAGGCCGCCGACCGCGACTTCGAACGCGCCACGGAACGCGGGGTGGTCCACGGGTGGCCCAGCGCCAAGCGCGAGCCTGATGTCAAGTTCATGGGTGAAGGCATCCATAACGAGCACCGCGCCTTTGTGCGAATGCTCAGGCCGCGTCAAGGCGGACTCAACCACGCCGCCGCCGCGTTCCCATTCGTCTAGCAGGGAGCTCATGCCAAGCTCCCGGAGCCCATCCACGGTCAGGCCGGATCGCGCGGCCGGCCCGGGATCCAGCCTGGCCTCGACATCACGGCAGATGACCAGCAAGTGAAGCACCGCGTCGCGGACATTCCAGCCTGGGCAAGCGGGCACCAGGGGCTCACCGGATCCCTTGATTTCCCGCAGCAGGCCCAGCAAACTCCGCTGAACACTGGCATACCCTGCTCCGGAGGAAACCACGGCCCACTCTTCGCCGGTTTTCACCGGTTCACGTCCGTTTCCCGCCATGTTGCGGCCAGCACCATGAGCCATAACCTGCCTCACCTGACTTCGCGGCCGATAGGTTGCCATCCGATAAGACCGGCGGTACGTGCCAAACTCATCGGCCCGCGCCCCGGCGCACTCGAAGTTACGCCACATCCTCCTCGTCTGCCGCTCGCGGATTGCGGCCTGACCGGGGCTCCGGGCCGACGGCGGGGCAGGGCAAAGTAGGCGAAGGGGCGGTCGCTGAGGCGACAGGGAACTGCGCAATTCCCGACAAAACCGCGATCTCAGTACAATCCCCGGCCGGGCGCATGATAACGTTAGCCTGTGGCATGGCTGAGAATTGTTTCGCAAGCAGAATCGGCAGGGGCGCTAGCCGAGGCCTATGCCATGGTAGACAACAGGCCAATGCCGCCAGTCTACCGTCCCCCGCACGGCGATGCGGCTGGAATTATCCGCGCGCACAGCCTTGACCCTGAATTGCTACGGCGGACCTTTGCCGTGTCCGGTGCGCTAGCCGGCACCGGGTTGCCCTGGGCCGACCGGGAACTGCTAGCGAGTACCACGTCACGCACTAACCAGTGCTTTTATTGAACGTCCGCTCACGCAGAGTTTCTGCGTGTCGCAGGCGGCGAAGCCGCCACGCCCCTGGCCGTCTTGCGGGGAGACGACGAGTCCCTGCCGCCGCGTGCCCGCGCGCTCGCCGAGATCGCGGTGACGCTCACCGCCCGGCCGTGGGAGCTCACCCCGGAGGCCGTGGCGGGCGCAGGCCGCCACGGACTGGACGAGCAGCAGATCGAGGCGTCAATCACCGTGATCTCGATGTTCAACTATTTCACCCGGGTAGCTGACGCGACCGGCATCGAGTTCGACTACAAGACCCCGCTTCCCTCCTTCGAGCCGGACCTGCGCCAGGCCGCGGCCTCCAGGCCCCGCCCGCCCAGCTCACCGGCCTCCGGTGCGTGCCGGGGCCGCCAACGGCCCCGGCACGAGCCGTTGCTGGCGGCGTGGGAATCGTGGCGGGCCTACGTGCTGGAGGCCGAAAAGCCGATAACCCGGGGTGAGCGCCGGCTGCTGGCCATCGTCGCCGCCCAGGAAAGCGGCGACTGGGAGGGCGCCGGGGCGCTCGGCGAACTCACCAGCCCTGCCGACAGCGACAATCCGCTGATCAGGTTCGCCCGCAAGCTCAGCCGCCGGCCCTGGGCAATGGAGGCCAGCGACCTCGCGGAGTTGCGGGCGGCCGGCTACTCCGAAGACGCCCTCCTGCACATCGTCTCCGTCGTGGCCCACCAGAATGCCGACTCAAGGCTGGACATCGGCCTCAGCGCCGCCGGCCAAAGCCCGCCGCGTTAAGCAACGCCGTCAGCCGCCTTGCTCCGGCTGCGCCAGGTACCCGTATTCGACGATCGCTTGCGCGCCCATGGCGTAGAAGCCGGGGTCTTCGGGTGCGACGGTCGCCAGCCCGTCAACGTACCGGTTGTACATGCAGAATGCCGCGGCGATCAGGACCGAGTCGTGGATCTCGGCATCGGTGGCGCCAGCCGCCCTCGCCGCTTCCACGTGCTCGGGGGTGACCTTCAATCCGCCTTCCTGCACCGCGGCCGCGATCGCCAGCAGCGCCCGCATCTTGTCCGAGACCGGCGCGGTCTGCGGGTCAGCGCGCACCCGCTGGACCAGTGCCATGCCCTCAGGCAGCTGCGCCGCCGCGAAGGCCGCGTGCGATGACGTGCAGTAGTGGCAGTCGTTCAGCGATGAGACGTAAGCGGCGATCATCTCCCGCTCACCCCTGGTCAAGGTGCTGGGCCCGCGAAGAAGTACCTCGGCCAGCTCGGACAGCGGCCGAGCGGTCTCCGGCCTGAAGGAAAGCAGGCTGCGTATGCCCGCTTCGTCCGGGTCAAGGGCTATGTGCGGCACGATGACGCCTTTCTGTTTGCCGGGTACTTGCCAAGATCACAATCCGAGGGCCTGGGACGCGAGGGCCGTCCCCTCCACCCGCGCGCTGATCTTCGCGAACGCAGTCTCGCGCGGGGTCGAGGTGTCGTCGGCGAACGGCGAGAAGCCGCAATCGTCGCAGGTGCCGAGCCGGTCCGCCGGCAACTGGCGGGCCGCGGCCAGGATCCGGTCACGGACCTGGCCGGGTGTCTCCACCCGCGGGTCGATGGGGTCGGTGACCCCGACGAAGATCCGGGCGCTCGCCGGAAGATGCTCGGCGATGATCGGCAGGACCCGGTCGGGGCGAGCCTCGCTGGCGAGCTGGACGTAGAAGTTGCCCGCCTTCAGCTGGAACAGCTTCGGCAAAAACCCGGCGTAATCGACATCCAGGCTGTGGGTTGAATCGTAATCGCCGCCTGGGCAGGTGTGCACGCCTATACGACTGCGCTCGGCGTCGGTAAAGCGCTCAAGAAGCTGGTTATCGAGAGCAATGAAGTCGTCAAGGACGGTGCCACTCGGGTCGAGCTTGAGGGAAAGCCGTCCCTCGGTGAAGTCGAGCTGGACGACGTGGGCCCCCGCGTCAAGCGCGCCGCGGATATCGGCCTCGGCCTCGTCGAGGAGATCGGCCACAAAGGCCTCGCGCTCGTAGCCGGGCAGGCCGTCGGCCGGGTAGAGCAGGCTCAGCGCCGATGGCGCGATGACCGCCTGTTTGACCGGAGCCGTCGCGTGCCGGAGCGCGGCCCGCAGCTGGGCTACGGCGTGTACCTGGTAGCGGAATGGCCCGCCGGTCAGCACGGGCAGTTGCCGCTGGTGCCCGTCGGCGAACGGGATGATGACGCCATCGGGCGCCAGCTCCTTCATCCCCGCGAGGGGGTACGTGGCGAAGCTCGGCCGGGACTGCTCGCCGTCAGTGACGACAGGCGACCCATCCTGCTCAAGGCGGTGGATGGTGTCCCGTACGGCCTGGTCCGCGACGTCGGCCAGCTCCGCATCGCCAATCTCACCGCGATCGCGGGCCGCCATCGCGCTGAGTAGTTCCGGGGGACGGGGAATGCTACCGATTGGCTCAGTGGGGATCGCCACATTCCAAGCCTAGATTACGGCCTGAGTCAAATCAATGAGCACTGCGGCACCATTAATGCGCCCAATCGATTCCCGTACCCTGCGCCCCGTTATGACCTGGGGCTTTAACCTCTCGCGCCTGTTACAGGGAGCGCTGGCGCATCCAGCTGCCGATGTGGTCCGCGATGGCCTTCCGGAGCTGGCTCGCGGGAATGATGGCATCGACGGAGCCGACCTGGACGGCGCGCTGGATTGAGTGGGTGGCGTCGAACTCGGCGGCCATCGCCGACAGTTTCTGCGCCCGCACCGAGGCGTGAACCTCGGCGAGCTCGCCGGCCAGCTCGGCTTTCTTATCTGGCCTGGTGGCGGCGGCCAGCCGGGCCTCAAGCCCCGCGACCCGGGGGTCGGCGGCGGTGTTGGCGTCGACCTGCCGGGCGAACACCACCGCGGCCGCGGGCGCGCCGCCGATGACGGAGGCGAACGAGCCATCGACCGCGAGCACGGTCATGTTCTCGTTGAGCGCCTTGGAGAAGACCACGAACGCGCCGCCGTGATAGCGGGAGATCAGGCAGAACACGATCTTGCCTTCGAAGTTGACGATGGCGCGGCCGATCTCGGCACCGTACTCGAGCTGCAGGCGGCGCATCGACTCGGGCGAGCCGTCGAAGCCGGTCAAGTTCGCCAGGACCACCACCGGCACAGTGCCGGAGGCGGCGTTGATCGCGCGCGCGACCTTCTTGCTCGAGGCCGGGAACAGCGTGCCCGCGGTGAGCTGGTCAGGGCCGTCGGCCGGCGGGAAGCCGCGGCGAGCTCGCGGGCGGGACTCGATGCCGATCAGGCAGGCTGGCCAGCCGCCGATCCGGGCGTCGGTGACGACCGCGGTCTCCGCCTCGGCCATGTCGGCCCAGCGTTCCCGGACCGGGTGGTCCTGGTCGGCCACCGCCCGCATGACCGCGCCGATGTCGAAGGGCTTCTTGCGGTCAGGGTTGGCGGTGGCCGAGAAGATCTCACCGACGCTGGTGAAGGGCGTGTCGGGATGACTGTGCGGATAGCCGGTGACGTCGCGCGATTCCGGGTCGGTAGTCGGCGCGCGGCGCGGAACCGACTCGCCGCGGGCGATGTAGGTGTGCGCATAGTGGCTCATGAGCACGTCCCGGGCGACGGCAAGGTTGGGAGCCCAGTACTGAGCCTGTCCGTTCGGTCCCATGACCCGCGCGTACCCGCCGATGCCGAAGTTGTCCTCCGCCGATACGCCGCCGGAGAAGTCCAGCGCCTGCTTGCCGGTGAGGACCATGGCGGAGGCGGGGGTCATCACGAGGATGCCCTTGGTGTGCATGAGCATGGTGGCCTCGGCGTTCCAGTACGGCTGGGCCCCGACATTGATGCCCGCCACCACGACGTTGATCTCACCGCGTCCTTGCGTGAACTCGACGATCCGCCGCAGCGCCCGGGCGATCCAGTCCATGTTCTCGGTGCCGGAGTCCATGGAGATGCGCGCGCCGGCCGACACGGCGAACCACTCCAGCGGGATGGCCTCCCGCTCGGCCAGGTCGAGCGCCGCGATCACCCGGGCGCATTCTGGCTCCGACAGCGCCCCCAGTGCCTTGGTGGGGTCGCCGATCAGTACCACCCGCCGGACGCCCTCAGGATGCAGTGGGGTCGGCGTGGACACCAGGCCGACCACGATTCCCGCCGTATTGTGACCGGGCGGTCGAGCGGTCGTCACGAGGCTAGTGCCGCGCAGGTCGAGCTCGGTGAACTGGCCGTGCGGGCCGGTCAGCAGCCCGACCAGTTCATACGGGTACACCGTGCCGCGGCGGCGTGCCCGCAGCACCTTCTGCTGGTAACCGGTAAGCGGCGCCAGCGGGCGGGTGGGCGGCTCCTCCACCGAGACGGCAACGCTGCCGCCAGGCTCGTAGGACAACCGGGTCACGACGGAGCGAACCGTGCCGTCCGCGTCGGCCAGCCAGCCCTGCACGAGGACCTCCTCGATGCCCGCGTGCGGAGGCCACGGCGCGATGGCCCGCTGCCATGCGGCCAGTTCCTCAGGCCCTATCTCGGCCACCGGGCGGATGTCGAGCCACACATGGTTCATGTCCAGCCACTGGCCCGCCGGGTCGAGGTCCTGGCGGGCCCGCCCGATCGCGTCAGCGCAGGCCGCCAGCGCCGACTGCGCACCCTCGATCTCGGTGATCCGGTCGTCGCGGTCGCGCGCGACCTCGAACCTGCGCACCTGCGCCAGCGCCACGAGCCGCTGGTCGTCGGGGTTGTCCTTGGCCACGCAGTGGTACAGCAGGACGTCCTCGGTCACCGGGCTGGCCCCGGCCGGGACCCGGTCAGCGACCCGGGTGACCTGAAAGTTCTGCAGGCGCCACAGGCGCAGCTGCCGGCCTTCCAGCGGGTGCACGCCGCGGACAAGGGCGTCTTCCGTGAACTCCCCGGCGCCGGTGGCCACGCGACGGCGGAAGGTGAAGTACTCGAGCTGCTGGCTGCCCAGGTCGCGGCCGGCTACCCCGACCACGATCCGCCGGACCTCACCGGCGATCCCGCTGGCGGTCAGCGCCTCGCGCAGCGCCGCCGACCGCTCCCCGGCGGCGGCGGGCGCATCGGCCCACGCCAGGTACAGGTCCGCGACGCGAACCCGGCCAGCGCGCGCGGCTGCTAGCTGGGCGCGCACGTCGGCGCACAGCCGGCTGCCGGCGACCAGCTCATCGAACCGGCCCACGGTGACGACCGCGGTGGTCGCCGACGCTCGGTTCGGCTGGATCTCCAGGTTGTAGTCGCACACGACGAAGGGGCGGCCCCCGACATCGAACGCGCGAAGCGACTGCATGTCCTGCAGGCCGTAGTGCCATCTCGCCATGGCCTCGAGCATCGGCTCGCGCGCCGACCACTGGCCCGTGATCGCGCCCGCGAGGAACCCGTCCAGTGGCTGGGGGATGTCGGCCAGGGCCGCGATGCGCCGCTTGCGCTGCAGCCCGTCAGGCATGCCGGTCAGCGCCGCCAGCTCGCCGGGCACCCCGGCGAGCAGGGCAGCCCGGGCGGCCTGCGCCTCCGGCCAGCGGAACCAGCGGAACGCCACGCTGCGGGCGATGTCGGCGGCCAGCGGTGAGCGCGGCCGCAAGATCCGCGCTAGCCGGTCAAGCAGCCCGCGCGCCTGCGCGGCGGGCGCGGGCTCGGTTACCCATGCTGTCAGCAGCGCACTAACCGCGTGCACGCCCGCGTCATACCGGTCGCGGGCGAGGAAGAGCCGGAACACCGCCTGCTCCAGCCCCGGGGTAGCGTCCAGGCCAGCGACGCCGTAATGCCTCAGTGCGCGCTCCAGGAGACAACGGAACTCCTCAGAAGCCCCGGCCCGGTCCACGTCCAGGCTCTGCAGGTAGGCGTGCAGCTGCTCGCGCATGCTGCGGTGCGAGCCAGCGTCCGGCTGCGCCGACCAGAGCTCGGCGATGTCGGCGAACGCCGTCACTAGGTCCAGTTCACCTTGCCGCACCGACGTGCCCGCCGCGTCCCGGCCGGCCAGATAGCCGGCGATCAGGTCCGCCCCTTCCCCGGCCACGTCGAACCCGAGCACCAGGCCCCGCAGGTGTCCCAGCCCGGCGAGGGCGCGCTCCGCCGCCGAGCCGTCAGCCCCGGGCGGGATCATCAGGTCGGCCGGCGCGGCCGACGACGCCACGGTGACGGCGCCACCATCGGTGGCGACCGCCTCCAGGCGGGCCAGCGGGGTGCCCGAGGAGACCTGACTGCCCACCGAGGCCAGCAGCTCGCGCACCCGTGCGTCAAACGGCGCTCGCAGCACGGACTCCATCTTCATGCTCTCAAGCACCAGCACCGGGCTGCCCGCGCTCACCTCCGCACCGACGGAAGCCAAGATAGCGACCACCAGCGCGGGGGCCGGGGCGCGCAGCAGGCCGGCTTCCTCGCGGCTGACCCGGTGGGTGACCCCGTCCACCTCCACGACGTGCACCGAGCCATGGATGGCGGTAGTGAGCTGGTAACCGCGCCCGTTTACCGTCAGCCGGCTCACGTGCTCATCCAGCCGCTCAAGCGAGGTGTCGAACGCGACGTCCCGGCCCGCCGCGTCGCTGATGCGGACGCGATAGCGGTCTACGTCGGCGCGGGCGACCTTGACCTTGTACGGCCGGCCGCCGACCTCCAGCCCCATCACCGGGCTTGGCTCGTGCTGAACGTGCGGGCGGCCGCCGCGGCCAGACTCGCGCAGCCGGGCGCGCTCGACGCTCTCGGCCTGCTCGTAGCCGTCTATCGCCGCGGCGGTCAGCGCGATGCCGACATGCTGGCGGGCAACCAGGCGGCCGGCGGCGCGCGCCCGGTCTACCCAGCCGGTGTCGGCGGTCGCCTCGATCACCTCCGGCGCTTCCAGCAGCGCGGCCAGGAAGCTCTTGTTGGTAGTGCCGCCGTCCACGATGATGGTGGTCTCCGCCACGGCGTGGCGCAGCCGCGCCAGCGCCTCGGCCCGGCTCGTCCCGGTCGCGATGATCTTGGCGATCATCGAGTCGAAGTCCGGCGGGATGACATCGCCCTCGGCCACGCCGGT